>JAQWBY010000010.1 GCA_028706165.1 Lentisphaeria bacterium
GCTCAAGGAACATCCCGACTGGGTGATCGGCCAAAAGCCCAGCTGGTGCGGTCAGTACTGGGTTGATCCCACCAATCCCGAGGTGGTCAAATCGTACATCCCCGCCATCTTCAAGCAGATCATGGACTGGGGCTTCAAAGCCATCAAATGGGACTGCCTGCCAGTTACCTTCGATATGTGCGAGCTCTTCCACGACAAGCTCAAACGGCCCGATGTTCCGCTGCATGTGGCCATCCGGCAGGTCATCCAGGCCGCCCGCGATACCGTCGGGCCCGATGTCTACATGCTGTCCTGCGCAGGCAGCACCGAACGGGATATCACTTTCGCTATGGACATCTTCGACGCGGCCCGCATCGGTGGCGATATCTTCGGCTGGGAGGAGTTCATCCGTAACAGCATCGAACGGGTCTTCCGCTTCTTCGCCTGGCACAACGTGGTCTTCTACGCCGATGGCGATAACCTGGTCCTGCGTGAGGAATTCAACAATATCAACCAGGCGCGTTCCCGCGTGTCTTTCTATGGCCTGACTGGCCTGCCACTGACCATCGGCGATCCCATGGATGACCTAGACGAGGCCCGCGTAGACATGCTCCGCCGCATCATGCCGGTCGTGGATATCCACCCGATGGAACTGGCACAGAAAACCCGGGGTAAGGACTGCGTTGTCACCAACCTGCTGATCAACAAGCCCTTCGGTAGCTGGAACGTCGTGGCCGTCATGAATATTAAGGAAGAACCGCTCAACGTCTCACTGAGCCTTGCCGCCGATCTGGACATCGACAACAACGATGGCCAGCGCTACGCCGCCTACGATTTCTGGCAAGACCGCTATCTTGGTGTTGTTGATGACGCCCTGCAACTGGATCTCGCCGCCCAAGACAGCGTCGTGCTGCGCTTGACACCGCTGGCCGACGGCCGGCCATGCGTCGTCTCCAGCTCGCGCCATATCACCCAGGGCGGTTACGAACTCGCCGAGTTGCGTTGGGACGAGAAAAACTTGACGCTCTCCGGCGTCAGCCAATGCGTCGCCAATGAACCCAGCCGCATCACCATCGTCGTGCCCGATGGGCTCCGCGCCGTGGCCGTAGAGGCCACCAATGCCACAGCGGAAATGGCCACCGCCAACGACGGGGCGCCGCACAAAATCGTCCTCACCGCCCCGCAAAATGCTGCTGTCGCTTGGACCCTGCGCTGCACGAAAAACGGCTGAACAACACAGCCCTCACTGCAGCTCAGCGAGCGCATGCAGGATTTCAACCCGGACTTGGTCCATCAGGCTGCGATCCTTGGGCGTCTTCCATTCCAAGCTACCGGGGAGGACGCCAGCCAGGGCGCGGCCAGGTGCTTCGGCCAGCAGCTGCTCAGCCTTGGCCAAATTTGCCCCGCCTTTGCCGGCTTTCTTCAGCTGGGCAATCCGGTCTTGCAGCATGACCAAGTACTCGTAGTCCTGCACGCCCTCGCGGATAGCTTCGCTGTGCTTGCCGTCCATCACCGTCGTCTGCGCCACAAAATATGGCGAGTATTCCGTGCCTGGCTGAGTATACGCGTTCCAGGAATCGCCCTGGCCGCCGGCGCAACCCAAAGCCCAGTAGAACGACCCCTTGGCGCCGATCTCGAAGGCGCGCCATTTCTGGGCCCGGTGGTAGGTGATCGGGTCGAGCAACTTAGCCGGGCCGCTGCATGAGTACAGCCACAATTCACGACCGGCCTCGCGTTGCTTTATATAGAACTGCTTGAACGGCTCGCCGTTAGTCAGCATCATCGGCGTGTTCGGGCAAAGGACATCGCACAGCTCATACATTTCCGGCAGGGCGTTCTCTGGCTTGCTATGGGTCGGATCCTCAAAAATCACGATGCCGGGATTGGCGGCCCGAATGGCCTTGGCCCAAGCAATGATGATACGGTCCTGATCATGGTTGTGCGGTTCGTCCAACAGCAGCACTACCAGTTGGCTTGGCTGCATGCCAGTCTGCTGCAAATAGTCCGCCCAGGCGGTCATGGTTTCGCCGACCATTCGGTTGAAACGGTCCGTGCCCATCGCCTCGTTTTGGAATTTTTCCCCGACGGACATGAACACGCAGTAGTTACGAGCGCCGCTCCAGCGCTCCACCCATTCATCCCAATTGGTGAAATCCAGCTTGTCAGCATTGGTCAGCCGCCCTTCGGCGTCAAAGACAGCGCCCTGCGGCATTACAGCGTTGGTGGCCCACGGGCTGTCCACGTACATATCGCGCATCATCGCCACGTTGTCAGCCAAATTGCCAGGCGCCTTGTAATAGTTGCCAGCGCCGTTGACATAATCCCAGCCGCCGACATGCAATGTCGCCGCCGCCGGGAACTGCCCGGCGATGTACAACGTCACCGCAAGCGTCAGTTCCGGCTGCCCATCAGCAGTTGCTTTCAAGCGGCCCTGGTAGACGCCGTCTGCCAAGGTCGGCCGCCGGAAGGACAACCAGGCCTGGCGTGTGCACCCTGCCGGTACTCGCAGTTTCAGGCTGCCGTCGGCCAATTCGGTCGGCTTCAACGCTGCCGCAATCGGCTCACCCTGCTTGGTGTCGGTCGGCAACACTTCGCACAACCGCAGAGCCGCGCCGGCCGGGAGGCCTTCGACTGTAACCGTGTAGTCCAAAACGGACAATGTCGGATTACACACGTTCACGGTCTCACCGCGTACTTCGCCGCGCATCATATCGACCCGCAATGGTGTCACAGCGGCAGCAGTGGCCGGCGGAATGGCTGTCAGGAACAAATTGTCCCAGCGGTTGTTACGCCACAAGAACGGCCGCGTGAACCCAGCGGCCTGTAGGCTGACCGCGTTTAAACTCAAAATGGCCTCATGAGCGGCGTTTAAAGGCAGAATCGTGGTGAATCTCGCCGCATTGACCGCCGGTAGCTGGTCTAGACTAGCCTTCAAGGCTGGAATCCGAGCTACGACAGCAGCCAGGCCAGGCGTCGCTTTAGGCAGGCTGGACAGATTCTCCTCGGCGGCAAGCAAGTCAAACTGCAGACGTTTGCGGATGCTGTTCAACAGCTGCTGGCCCCAGAAATAATCCTTCGGCAATTCGGTCGCTACGCCGCCGGCGAGCTGCGCCAGCCAGGCGTCCTGACCGCGGTACACTTCGATTTCGTCACAAAACGCGTAGGGGCTCTGGCTGATCAAGATCTGCACCCACCGCCCCTTGGTCTGCAACTCGCTGGTCGCATACCGGAAAACGCTGTATTTATCTGTCGGCGGCATGCGTTCCTGTGTGCCTAGCACTGTCAGATCGCCCTGGTAGAACCACGTTTTCTGGTCACTGCTGACAAAGACGTGCAGCCCATTCGGCCAAGTCACACCGGCCACGCCAGCCGCGGTGTTCCATGACACGCCACTGATCGGCTCCTCCCGCCCCAGGTCGATGGTGACGATGATCGGCATGCCCCTGCGCCACCCGACTGTGCTCTTCTGCACCCAGAAATAACCTTCACTGTACACGCCGTCAGTCAGCTGGATCTTGTCATCGGGGTCGGTGCAATACGAATAGGTCGGCCTCGGCGATAAGGTATAAGGCTTGTTCAAGGCAATGTTCTCGCCAGATGCCACGAATGACTTGGAGACTTCCGTAGCTGCTACAGCCAAGGCTGCCGTTGCCGGCAGCAAGCTAACCTGGTCGATGCCAGACTTGCCAGCCGCTGCTGTGACGCTGCCAGTCAGGCGCACGGTCAGCTCGTGGTTCTTGCCGCTGGCAAATTTGATGTTACACGGCTTCCAGAAGCCATGCCGATCCGCATCGCCGGTCAAGCTGGCGAGAACCTTGCCGTCCACACCGACGACTTCCACCCTGGGCACGCAGCCATTAGCCTTTAGAGAGGCACGCAGGACATAGTCGGTGTCTGACTGGCATGCGACCTTCTGGACCAGTTGGCCAGCGCTAGGGCTGGCTGTGAAGACGACCGCATTTGCCAACGTGTCGGCCCCGAGGACGCCGTCGTCATTGACGTAGCCCCAGCCGCCGCTGCCGGTCGGCTCGGCCGTCCACTCCGGCGGTATGTCGCCATACTTGGGACTGCCCTGGCAAAACCCGCTATTCCGCACCAGCTCCTGGCCGACGACCAAGAAGCTTAGGCCAAACACCGCCGTCAGGATCAATTGTCGCATGACTTTCTCCTGTCCTGTCAAAAACATGGCGTACAAGAGTTTTTGTCCCAATTACAAACGTCAAAACGTTGTTCTCAGGGGACACCCGATCGCCAGGGGGCGGCGAGCGTGGCATTAAAGGACACAATATTCGACAGCTATGTCCTTGCGCCATAAACGCTTAAATGCAGGACTCAGCTTGGAGAAAACGCTATCCACGTCCCCGTTGCTCGCCGGCCTTCGTCCCCAGTAGCGGTGGTTGTCAATACTTATTGGTGACGGTGTACATGGACATGCGTGTTCCAGAGTCGTAGGTGGCTTCGACCTTCATCGTCTGCACGTGGCCATCGACCATGGTGAAGTTGCCCATGTTGTTATGGCGATTGATCGGCGGATAGAAGCCATAATCACCCGAAGTCGTGTAGGGCGTGTGCATCGGCCAGTCGCCAACGACTTCGTTAAGTTGCACCCGGAAATTGAACTTCTCACATTTGGCAATGTCAGCAAAGGTGATGGTCGTGGACGGGAATTGTATCTGCGAGAGATTGGCGGAGGTGTTCCAGTTGGACACCGAGACATTCATCTGGTAGGTGCAGTACTGGCCGGATACATTGTCGGATGGGCAGAGGTAGACCTTCTTGTCGCCAATGTAGGGATAGACCGCGCCAGTGGCGTGCGTAGTGAGATAGTCGGGGCTGGAGCGGTGTGGCTCGTTGACGGGGAACTGGCCGTTGTTGTCATCAAAGTACATCGTCTGTCCCGTTCCAAACTGCTTCAGATTGGAGGTGCAGGAAATAGCCCGGGCTTTCTCACGCGCTTTCGCCAAAGCCGGCAACAGCATCGCCGCCAAAATGGCGATGATGGCAATGACGACTAACAACTCAATCAGCGTAAACACGCGCTTTTTCATGATCGGATTCTCCTTGTTTATTGTGGGTAAGCCTAAAAAGTCGTTACATGTGATAGTATACAAAAGCCATGATCCAATCACAAACGTAAAAACGTCATTTATTGGTAATGTACGAAATCTTGTGATAGAAAGAGAGACTTGACATGCGCCGTAGGCGCTTAACTATGCTTAACCCCAGGCTTTAGCCTGGGGAAAATGCTCTCCAGTCGATCGTGCCCCGTAGGGGCACAACTGGATGCCTGACAAACACAATCTGAACACGATTACAGACCTTTTTCAACCAAGACTTCGGTGCTGTAGTGCCTCTAGGAGGCATTGTTTGCTAGGACACCTTACCCCAGGCTGAAGCCTGGGGTTAAGCATGGTCGTGCCCCTGCGGGGCAAATTCATGCATAAATACCTAACAAGGAGTCTATTGTAAAAATCCTTTCGCAAAAGAGGAGATTAGGTCACATTGGCGCAAATACATGTGTTCATCACAAGATTTCGCACATTAACCATTTATTGCCCACTCCCATCCTCATCGGCAAAATAGAACAGCTTGGTGTCAGAAACATCGTTGGAGAAACTGAACTGCGCGGTGTTTTCGGCCACCACGGCGTTGGCGAACAACTCAATGATGCGCCGGTAACGCCTGGGCAGGGTAATATGGACGTCTGTTGCGCCCGCCGCCGTAACGGCGAGCATCCTGTCATTGGCATATAGGTTGCATGGCTCGTCGCAATAACGATGCACCTGCGCACCCTCCAAGATACGTGCTAGGGCAGGGCCATCCAGGGTGTCGGGATTATACAGGTAGTAGGATTGCCAGCTGCCCATGTCGCAGTGACGCATTGGACCGGGGCCAAACGGTATGCCGCAGAGGGCCTCCATGCGTTGTGCATCGTAGCTTTCACCATCAATGACGCCGGCCGCATGCAGCCAGAGTATCGATCGCTGCGATGTGCAGACCTGCGTACGCAGAAAGGCCAAATCGTCAGGCGTCAACACAAACTGGTTGCAAAAAATAACCAGCTTAACCGCTGACAAGTCCATGTGCTTCAGGTCATTATACGAACAGGCGGCGTAGGGTGCGCCACAGGTGGAGAGGATGGTCTTGGGCCGCACGAACAGAGAATTGGGGACGAATTCCGTGCGCGCATCGCCAAGGTAATAGAGGCTCTCGGGATCAGCAACCAGGAGAATCTCGCTAAGGCTCTTGCTCGACAGGGCATGCCACTGGTCCCAAAGCCGCTTGCATTGGCCAAGTGCCGACCAAACAGTATCTTCCACAAAGAAATCCCCGAAGATGTTGTAGAGCCACAGCGCGTCGTGACCGATCAGGCACTGGCAGAAATCACGTTTGAGACAGGCGATGGTGTCCGCGACATCACGCCATTTCGGTCGGGGAAAATTAACATAGGGCGAAACCGCGATGTTTGACGAGTGCGTCTGCTCGTCCATCTCCATGACTGCGCATTTGCCGGCGCGAACAACGCTCGCGTGGGGGAATTTCCAGCCACCGCCGCGCCCACCGGCACTCACGGCTGCGCCGGTTGGCACAGTGACGTAATCCAAGCCGGGCAGGGCGTAGACGCGTTCGTAGGCCACATTGGCGTGATGCAGCATGGAATTGCCCCCGACCCCCGGCGAGTAGATGTAGCCGTAAAAAAGACCCAACTTGCGTTCAGCCGGAATGATCTCACGGGCAACGCCGGTAAAATGGGCGATGGCGTCAGCAATGGCCTCGCTGCAAAAGCGCCAATGCAACAACGCCAGACGATCCGCCTGGGGATCGCGAAGCAGCCCATGACGGCAGTGATGCCGTTCCGCAGCAGTGGGCAAGTGCTTGATGTCGCCATGGCCTTGTCGCTGGCACCAGGCAAAAAAAGCCGTTTCGCGGGCATTGCCGGACTCGCCGCGGCTGCGATCGAACCATTCGTGCGTCGACCCTGCACATAGCTGATAATAGCGAAAACGGTCTCCCCACTTGCCCTCGGTATGCCGAAGGAAAGCCCGTAGGTAATTGCTGGTCAAATCCCGCCAGTTCTGCAGGTGAACGAGATGCCCAAGGTGATTGAAGCTGTCCTTGTCCAGGCGGCGCATCAGCCACATCGGCGTATTCAAATCGACAATGGCCATGAGCTGCGCTGCTGGATTCTGTGCCAATGCGTCGCTAATCTGCTTGTCCCACGGCGCGAAGTCATACACATCGTCCCACAGCCATAGTGGATCGTAGGGACAATATGGCAGCGCCAGAGAATTAACTGTGTTCCCAGCAGTCAAGCAGACCCAGTCAATGCCAATAGCATGCATCTTGGCAATGATCGGCAATTCACGGGTGGCAAAATGCCCTTGGGGAGTCCGATACGCAAAAAATGGTGACGGAATTGTGGATGGAGTTGATGTGAGCATGATGACGTAATTAGCTGGGGGAATGGGTGATAAAGGCAAATTAACTGCGAGAACAAGACAACGAACACGCCCAATAAACTAGCGATATAAGCACAAACATCCAGCGACGTAGCCGCGGGAAAATGGCAGTGTGTTTTCGTAGGGGCGGACCTGTGTGTCCGCCCCAGTCGATGGCCGTCGATGGCAGTCGAGTTCTGTGGTTTGGTCAGTCTGATCCGTCCGATCAGTCAGTCAGCAGCCGTCGATGGCAGTCGAGTTCTGTGGTTTGGTCAGTCTGATTGTTCGTCTTTTTCGCGGACTGATCGGACGGATCGGACTGATCGGACGGATCTGTCTGTTTGATCAGTCTGATCCGTCCGATCAGTCAGTCAGCAGCCGTCGATGGCAGTCGATAGCCGTCGATGGCAGTCGATAGCAGTCGATAGCAGTCGATAGCAGTCGAGAGCAGTCGATAGCAGTCGAGAGCAGTCGATAGCAGTCGATAGCAGTCGATAGCAGTCGATGGCAGTCGATGGCAGTCGATAGCAGTCGATAGCAGTCGATGGCAGTCGATAGCAGTCGATGGCAGTCGATGGCAGTCGATGGGGGGGAGTCCATCCGGTCAATCCGGTCCATCCGTTCCATGGAAATTCCCCCAAAGCCGGTTTTGGCCGATCTGGTGCAAAACCAATCGAAAAGGGGAAGAGAAGTTATGCGGAACTTATTAACAGGTTGTTCGGCGGCATAAGTTAAGTTTCTATAAAGCAACAATCTATGACAGTCCAAAACCCCTTTTCGCGTCATAGCCAATTATACATAATATTGATTATGCGACGTTATATAGCGATTAGCGGCCAAGGGGCGGCAGGGGGTGAAATGCTGAAAAACGCCCTGCTGTGGTATTGACGTCGTTAAGCGTCGGTTTGGGTGTTGGGAGTGCCAATCGTCGGTTTCGGCATTTCGGTGTCAAGCACTGAATGATTGTCCACTGGGTCCACCGCGTCCACTAGGTCCACATTGTGGACCACTGACTCGCGTTGTCTCCTTGTGAAAAATGCCAAAAACACAATGACAAATGTCGCTTATGCATTAGATTTGACTGTTGTTTTGCAAGCACTGATGGCATTCAGGAGGCATGACGATGAGCGACAAAAACGGCAAATCCCAGCAACTTCAAGCTGGTCAGCGTTTTTATTGCCAGCGTTGCAAAAGTGATTCCGTGGTGCAAGTTGTTCATGATATCCAGGGCTTTCAGATAATATCTGAGAAGGCAATTTGTGCTTTTTGCAAGGCTGAGATTGTCGGCGCGGTCCTCAAGCCCAGTACGCCACGAAGTGATGCGGCTGACGAAACGCCGATAGCTGTGGTTCCGGATAGCACCTCGGCATTGAGTTCGCTATTGCAGCTGGACAGCAATGATGGTATTGAGAAAGCCTCATTGTCGGGCATGCTAGCAGATACAAGTGGTTCTGATGCTGATGCCACTAAGCCATTTTGCCGTGATTGTTATCATTACATTCACCATCCCTTTTTGAGTCGTTGCTCATTGCACAATCGGACGGTCGAGCCCATGGATGACTGTCCCTCTTTCCTGGCAAAGATCAGGAAACAGAGTGACACAGGCGGGTAAACTGTCACCAGTGTGCTTGTATTTAGAGTGTTACAGCTTTTCTCCAGGGGGATGCAAAGGTGATTGTAGCTGCTGGGATTTGCCAATGGCTTTATTTGCGGTAGGGATTCCCGGCAGTTTTCAGTCGCCAAGCGACGCGGCAGGTAAGCTGCCTGGAAAGTTTTTGTATTGTATCTATGGGATTACTACGTACCATGTGTTTTGTTGCAAGAAACGGACATTTTACTGCGTTTGCGGCCGTGATTATCGTGGCCTTGCTGCTTAGTTCCTGTGTCGCACTGCCTGGCATTCGCCATGAAGGGCCGCCGTTGCTGGCGTATCCGTCGGATTACACGCCGCAGGTTTTTGTCTTATACGAGCCCTACCCCCTGACGCAGTCATGGCTGGAAGGCGTCGTGCCCGTGCCTTCTTATCAAGGATGGACTGACGAACGCATGACGCGCGATCTTAACCGCATGCGCGACATTGGCTTGCATGGCCTGTTTTTGTGCCTGCGGCCGGAAAGCCTTGCCGATCCCTTTGTGATTGAGCGTATTAGTCGCTTTTACGACCTTGTGCAGACCGCCTATCCCGGATTCAGTGTTGCCTTGACGATAGTGCCGCCGCAGAAGATGGCCATGAGCAGGCAGAATGTCGTGTCGTATATGCGCAAGCAAGGCATCTTTGATGCGGAATGCGTCCTGCGTCTCAGTGGCCGGCCTTTTCTAGGCTTTTCCGAGGACATCACTCTGACGGATCGGCCCATTTCTGATGTCAGCATTCGCCAATGGGGGAATGAATGGCACGTGCGTCCCCGTAATGGCGATTACGACCAAGTGTCCGCCCATGAGTCATTTATCTGGGTTTGTGCCGGCTTTTGCGGTGAACAACGCGCTACACAGAAAAAAGCCATGGCGCAGTGGCCACAGCCCAGGGATAAACACGGCGACTTCTTCCGGTTGGGCCTGCGCAAGGCGTTTGCTGCCGGGGCGGCCATTGTCTGCATTGATTCCTGGAATAACTTCGTGGCTGGCAGTTTCATCGAGCCAAACAACTACGATAATGACTTGATGTGCCGGGTACTCCGAGAGGAGTTGGTGGAACTTGCGCGCCAGCGCAACACGCCGTAAACAGGGCTATCCGCACATATTTCCTACGCAGCACCATGTGGGTCATCCATGGGTAATCGCGGTGTAGATTCCAGATACCCATATCGGGCCCACAACAAACAGGCAGCTGTATTGCCATGGGCCCTGCTCTATAGCCGCCTTTTTTGCCTCCCCTGCCCCGCACACTGCGCCTTGATGCCGCGCCAATGCATGAACCAACGCACACTGCGCCTTGATGCCGCGCCAATGCATGAACCAACGCACACTGCGGCAGCAGCCACGGGATCATTCCACAAAGGGACTGAGGGCGAAGGCGTTATGATCTTCGGTGAGGGCGGCGGCACTGATGGGCGGAAGTGTACCATTGCGGCTCCAGGCGCCAATGACGAATTCATGGATGCCGGCGGCCAATTTCCGCGGGCGGTTCGCCTGCCCTGAGTAGCTATTACGGCCGATGAAACCCCACAACGCCCCGCCGCCGTGGCTGCAATAAAGCTGGGCGCGTTCGGATTGGCCATTGTAGCTTTCCTTGATGCTCGACGACGGCCGGGTGGCAAAATACGCGAAGAGATAATAGCTGCCATCCTGCGGCACATTGAAGCGCAGGACATAGCTGTCGTCGTCCTGCGCTTTGACCTCAGCGCGGATAACGCCTTGGGCGCGGTCACGGTCAGCGAGTGCGCGGTGGGCGCTAGCGTCAACGTAGACCGACACGGGCCGGGACAGCCCGTTGGCCGTGCGCACCAAGAATGACCCGCTGTTCTGCTTGGCGTGGGGGATTTTCGCCACGTCAATGCTTACGTTCAGGGTCAGCGGCTGGCCATAGACAACCAGGCCGGTCGCGGGTTCAACCTGCAGAAAGTCCAGACTGTCATTTTTTCGGATGGTAAACGGTACAGCCTCGCCGGGCTCACGGAGAGACAGCACGACGCGCTGCGGCGCAATGCCTTCCGGCGACCAAGTGAACTGCAGCCGCTGCGTGTCCGTCTGCAGTGACAGCGGGCGGTAGGGCAGGACCTCAATACTGCCAGGCTGATAGGCGCCCATGTTGGGCGTGGCCTGCGGCATGACATTGGGCACTGTACAGCCGGCCTGCCAGCCCGGGCTGTTTTCCTGCAGGCGGTAGTCGGCCCCCTCTTCGGCGACAAATTGCGCCGGCGCGGCCACGCTGTTCTTTTCCTGCCCGTACTGTTCGCGCAGACGCATAGCCGTAGTCTCGTTATTGCCGGGGCGACCGAAGAGGCTATAATCGAAATCACTGCGAAAGAGAGTAAACAGCGCGCTGCTCATGGGGCCGCCGGTTGCGGCGATGACGTTATTGCGGGCGAAGCCCTTCAAGGGGCCGTTGAGCATATCCTTGGCCTCGCTGCCACCGCTGTAGCTGCTAAAACCGCCGCCTGGGCCTGCGATAGTGTTGTTGAAAAAGAAGATGGTGCCCTTCCCTGGGTCCCGGAAAACATTTTTGACCGACGCGCCGGCGAAGCCGTACACATCACCCAGATCGCAGATCAGGTTCTGGTACAAGTAACTCGGGCCGATCAGGCACGGTGCCGTGCTGACACCGCAGAGCAACCCTTCGGACTTGTTGTAGAAAAAGCGGGCATTGCTTTGGCCGCCATCAAGCTCAATGCCGTCGTCGTCGCCGAAGGCGAGGTAGTTGCCGCAGACTTCGGCATCCTGGTACATGCTGCCGGTGCGGCTGCCGTTGCCTGATCCTTCGATGACGTCGTTCCAGCGATGCGCGTCACAGCCAACAAAATCATTGTAGCGGATGGCCACAGCTGCGCATTCACCCACGTACACTGCGTTCGGGCCGGCCGGATGCGAATGGAACCAGCTGTTGGCGGTGCCGCGGGGATCGTGGATGTAGTTGCCCTCAAGAAGGACGTTATTTGAGCCCATCATGCGAATGCCGGCGTCGTTGTTAAGCCGGCGGTCATTTTCGTAATAGGTTCCATTGATGTCCGGTCGCTGCACGCCAACGCGCGCAAAACCAGCGATATCGCAATTGCGGATTTGAATCCAGTCCGAGCCTAGGATGCTGATGCCGTTAACCTTAGCGCCGAGAATGGTGAGGCCCTCAAGAATGACGTAGCGGGCACCGGTGATGGTGATGGCGTTAGTGCTGGCCATGTCGCCATGAAGCACAAAACCGGGTTTGGCGACGTAGCGGATATAGCCATCGGGGCTACCCTCGTCGTTAATATCCAGACTGCCGGGGTAGTTGTCCGGCCCGAGTTCGATGGTCCTGGCAATGGGCACAGCGGGCGTGAGGGTTTGGAAGCGGCCCTCGACCTTGTCTTCCTTGCCCTTGTCAGTAAAGGCTACTCGGACGTCGTAGGCAGTGTTTTCCTGGAGTTTGAGGATACTTGCGGCGGCGCGCTGTTCCTTCCAGATGTAGACCATGGGCAGTGCGTCAAGCCACAGCTCGCTGCCCTGGACGCGATACTGGACGGTGCTGCTGAATTCCTCGGGGGTTTCCGCCTGCAGGTGATTGAGGTAAAGACTGGCGACCTGGTATCCGGGAACGATCACAAAGCGCGGCAGTTCCTCCGGCTGTGGCGGGGTGAATTTCCTGACGGTCATGGCGGTAATCTTCGCCGTGGCGCCGAAGTAGTCCTTGCTGGTCGGCGTGCGGATCAGCAGCTGGATGCGATCGGCCTCGCCGGGCGTGAAATCCACTTGGATAGCCTCCTTGAGCCGCCAGTTTCTTTTGGAGCTTTTGCGTGAGATTTCCTTCCCGTCCTTGTAACGTTTCACCTGCAGGTACACCAAGCCACTGCGGCTGGTCTCGACCTGTGCCAGGAAACTGTATTCCACGGCTGGGTCCAAGCCGGTCACAAGCCGTTCGAGACTGGAGTCCCAGCGGTGCTCGCCAACGACCTCCAGGGTGATCGCGTCGCTTGTGGCCTGGAAGGTCAAGGAACCGTCATGATTACTCCAGCCGTCATAAATGGCCAGGGGCTGTCCCTCCTGGTAGAGCAAGGGCCCGGGCGCTGGCACGTCTTGTGCCCGCAGAGACGAGAGACAGCAGAAAAAAATACCGCATGCGCATAGATGCCGGCAAAACATTGTCCACCTCGCTTTTTAGCTTTGTTTTTTGGGGGGAGCAACACAGATAAAGACTAAGCGGCTTGTAGGCTGCCAACCGCAGCCAAAACGGCATAAGATAGCGCAGTTTCCAAGGCACGTACGCTTTCCGTCGTGGTAAAAAGCGCGTTCATAAACTCGCGCTCAGATAGGCATGGCTTATGTTATAGCTCTTAACGCTTCGACTTCACGCACGGCTCAGGCCGCATGAGTATCATCCGGCATTATTCACAGGCAACACCACGAGCCACTCACTGCAGAGGCACAGGACGGGATTTCAGGAGATATGCTCCCCATGCAGGCGTCATCAGCTAAAAATCAACGCATTCACAGCGAGTATCTGATCATCGGCTCTGGCCTGGCTGGCCTGACAGCGGCGCTGGAAGCCGCCAAATTCGGCCAGGTGATGGTCATCACCAAGTACAAAGCTGAAGACTGCAATACGCGCTATGCCCAGGGCGGCATTGCCTGCGTGATAGATGAAAATGATACCTTTGACGCCCATGTGGCTGACACCATCACCGCTGGCGCCGGGCTATGTCATCCGGATGTGGTGCGGGAGATCGTCATGGCCGGCCCTGCCCGCGTCCGTGACTTGGAACAGTACGGCCTCAGCTTTACCCGCCAAGGCGACATTCACGACAGTGTCTCGCCGGAACAGGCGCAGCAATTCGACCTAGGCCGCGAGGGTGGCCATTCCGCACGGCGAGTTCTCCACGCCGGCGATATCACCGGTCGGGAAGTGAGCGAAGTGTTGCTGGCCCGTTGCCGCGCCAACCGGAACATTACCATCTTAGAAAATCATCTGGCGGTGGACCTCATTACGACCCGGCATTTCACCTGGCGCGGCGAGAACTGCTGTCTGGGCGCCTACGTGATGGACATTGGCTCGCACGAGATCAAGACCTTCATTAGCCGCTTTACCTTCTTGGCCACCGGTGGTGCTGGCAAGGTGTATTTATGCACCTGCAATCCGGACATCGCCTGCGGTGACGGCGTGGCCATGGCCTACCGCGCCAGCGCCGAGATCGCCAATATGGAATTCTACCAGTTTCATCCGACCATTCTGTTCCACCCCAAAGCCAAATCCTTCCTCATCAGCGAGGCTGTACGTGGCGAGGGCGCCATCCTCAAAGTCAAGCGCAATGGCGATTATGTGGAATTTATGCATGACTATCACGAGCTCAAGAGCCTCGCCCCCAGAGATATTGTCGCCCGAGCCATTGACAACGAGCTCAAACGCACCGGCCAGGAATGCGCCTGGCTGGACATCCGCCACAAGTCCGAGGATTTTCTGCGCAAGCGCTTTCCGAACATATATCAAGAATGTCTGCGCTTCGGCGTGAACATGGCCACCGACCTCATTCCCGTCGTACCGGCGGCGCACTATTGCTGCGGCGGCGTGCGGACCGACGTCAACGGCGTCAGCACGGTCAAGGGCCTCTATGCCATCGGCGAGGTGGGATGCACTGGCCTGCATGGCGCCAATCGCTTGGCCAGCAATAGCTTACTGGAGGCGATGGTCGTGGGCTACAATGCCGTTAAGCATAGCCATGAGTGCCCGGAGGATGTTCCGAACATCGATGACGAGATGATCCCCGACTGGCAACATGGCGATGCGGTCAACTCCGACGAACAGATCGTCATCAGTCACAACTGGGACGAAATCCGCCGTTTCATGTGGGACTACGTTGGCATCGTGCGCACAGACAAACGCCTGGAGCGCGCCAAGAACCGCATCCGCATGCTGCGCAAAGAGATTGAGAAGTACTACTGGAACTTCTTGTTGACGCCTGACTTGGTGGAACTGCGCAACTTAGCATCGGTAGCCGAGATGATCATCGACAGCGCGATCGCCCGCCACGAAAGCCGTGGGCTCCATTACAACCTTGACTACCCCGTCGCCAACAGCGACTTGGCCGGCAAGGACACCATCCTGCGCCGACCCCTCAAACCCGAAATTTGGTTCGAGTAACTGCGGAATCGGCAAGGCAAGCGCCGACCGAAAATATGTTGTTAATGTGCGAAATCTTGTGATGAACACATGTATTTGCGCCAATGTGACCTCATCTCCTCTTTTGCGAAAGGAATTTTTACAATAGACTCCTTGTTAGGTAGTTATGCATGAATTTGCCCCGTAGGGGCACGACCATGCTTAACCCCAGGCTTCAGCCTGGGGTAAGGTGTCCTAGCGAACAGTGCCTCGTAGAGGCACTACAGCACCGAAGTATTGGTTGAAAATGGTCTGTAATCGTGTTCAGATTGTGTTTGACAGGCCTCCAGTTGTGCCCCTACGGGGCACGATTGACTGGAGAGCATTTTCCCCAGGCTAAAGCCTGGGGTTAAGCATAGTTAAGCGCCTACGGCGCATGTCAAGTCTCTCTTTCTAGCACAAGATTTCGCACATTACCAATATGTCAGGGGCGGACCGATGTGTCCGCCCCAGCCACTGCCTGTCGGGCGCCGGCGAATGCCAGCCAATATGGGCAGAACAAAAAAAGCCCCGCCTCACCCAAGGTGAAGCGGGGCTAACGCTGTCTGTCTTTACGCCTTGGATTTGAAATTCTTGATGGCTGCGAAGCCGCTCTTGGCGAAGGCCTCTTCGGTGACCTTGACAACATTGTAGGCCTGGTCGAAGGTCACGGGGAAAGGCACGCCTTTGACCACGGTGTCGTAGAGGTGCGACCAGATGATGCTCATGGGGGTGGTCGGCACCTGGTATTTGGCTTCCACGAAGTACAGCTTCTCTTCGAAATTGCCATATGACAATCCAGCATTTTCTGGATGAGGCGTAGTTGAGACCAGCTTTGTCGCCGGGTCCAGATGGCGCACATCAATGACCGCTCCGCCATTGAAGACGATGGTGCCCCTGCTGCCGACGATTTCCATCTCGCGGCCCGGCATGGCATTGCAGCCGGCCACTTCCACGTCCGCCAGGCGGCCATTGGCACCGCGCAGAATGATCTTGAAGATATCGTCGCCATCGCCGATGGAAATGACGCGGCGCACATCCGCCCACACTTCGGTCACTGGCGAGTCGAGGAAGCACAGCGCCTGGTCGATCAGGTGCGGGCCCCAATTGCTCAGCAGACCACCGAAGAACTCCGTCATGGTCATCCAGTCATTGCGGCGGCAGTAGCCAACACTGCGATACAGCTTGATGTACTGCACGTCGCCAATCAGGCCGCTGTCGCACAGCTCCCGCACTTTGATGAAGGCGGGTTCAAAACGACGGTTGTGACGGAAAAACAATTTGCCGGGATGCTTGGCCGACGCCTGGCGCAGTAGCTCCATCTCCGCCGTACTGCAGGCAACGGGCTTCTCCACCACGGCGATCTTGCCGGCCGCCATGATCTGCAGCGCCATCGGCACGTGATCCGGATGACGGGTGGCGATGGTGACCATCTCAATGGCGTCGTTCTTGAGCATCTCCTCCAGCGAAGCGCACTTCACCGCGTTGGCGTATTCCTTCGGTAAATTCTCCCGGCGCTCAGGCGCGTGGTCAGCACAGGCCACTAACTCGAATTTACCCGGATAGCTCGCCATCTCCTGCGCGTGGCTACGACCAATACGACCATTGCCGACAATACCGTACTTGATGACTCTGCTCATGTTCTTTTCCCTGCTCTATTTTGGGGTTATGAATACGCCGCGGTAATCCGCGATGAAAAATACTCTCACGTCTCTTCCGAAGTCGTCTTCAGGCCTTGGCGGTCTTGTCAGCGTCGGCGTGGTGCCAGCGATCTAGGGGGACTGGCGGCGGCTGGTCTGAAATCAGCGCCTCAATCTCGTCCAGTCCGCAAATCAGGAACAGCCCAGCGCGATTGAACTTGCTAGAGTCCAGCAACAGCGTGTTGTGCTCGGACAGAGCCAAAACCTCGCGGAGAAAGTCGGCGTGGGCTTCGTGATAGGTACTCAGGCCGGCCGCATCCAGCCCCACGCCGGAATAAAAGGCCCGCGTGATGCGTAGACGATGCAAGTTCTCCAGCGTGATCTTGCCTAGAAACGAGTTGAGCTGACACTTGAAATTGCCGCCGAGACTCATCATGATGAAATGCGGTGGAAAACGGAAAAATTCCTGTGCAATCAGTACCGAGTTGGTCACGATGCTCAGATTGTTCAGACGCGACGACTGCAGGCGCCGCGCCAGGCACAGGCACGTTGTCGATGAATCCAAAAAGACAATATCGCCGTCGATAATGCTGCGCTCGGCTCGCTCGGCGATGAGCATCTTCGCCGCCCGGTTGGTCTCAAGGCGCTGAATAAAATGGCTGTCGCGCTGATTGGCCGACGCCGGCGCCTTGACCGGCGTTTCCTCCGGCAAGGTGCTGACTGCGCCGCCATGAACCTTTCGCGCTGCCCCTGTCCGTACCAGCGCCGCGATGTCGCGGTGTACTGTCGCTACCGAGACGCCAAAGCGCGTCACCAGATCTTCGATGCTGCTGTAGCGCACCGTGCGCAAATACGCGCTCAAGGCCAATTGCCGATCGTCATTCGCACCCATTGTCTCACCCGTTGCCGTGGTTGTTACGCTGAGAAAATCTCTGTGAGATAAAATCGTCAGGCAATGAAGATTTTCAATCAGAAAAAGCTCATTTTTATGCTTTTTTCTCATTTTTATGCTTGCCAGCGCTTATTTTCATGGCATATTTCTGTCCATGCGATGATTTTAGCGATCCATTATCGTCCTATCGCCGAGCGAGAAGAGGTGCCGTCTCCATGTCAGTATCGTTTATTGGTTTAGGTTATTGCGGCTGGGATCATCTGTGCGTATTGCCGCACATTCCTCTGGATGACAAAGTCAAGATTGACGAACGCATGGAGCAAGGCGGCGGTCCAGCAGCGACCGCGACCTACGCCGCCGCTCGGCTGGGGGTGTCCAGTGCCTTCTGGAGCGCCGTCGGCGACGACGCCCAGGGCGGCCAGATCATCGCCGCGCTGGAAGCAATCGGCATTGACGCCAGCGGGATTCGCCGCCGCGCCAACTGCGCCTCGCCCATCGCCTACTGCTGGATTGAGCGCGAAAGCGGCAAGCGCAGCATCGCCTGGTCCAGCGGCGAAGTCACGCCGCTGAGCCCCTCCGAGTTGCCCCTCGATCAGCTGGCGACCGCGAAGGTTCTCCATCTCGACGGCCATCAGACGCAGGCTGCCATCGCCGCCGCGCGTTTCGCCCGCGACCACGGCGTACTGGTGTCACTGGACGCCGGCACGGTCGTCCCCGGCATTGAGACGCTCCTCGAGCTCGCAGACATCGTCATCAGCTCGGAGAAGTTCGCCCAACGGCTCTGTCCCGGGGCGACGCCACAAGCAGCCGCCCGGCACTTCTTCGGCCTAGGTAAGACGCTCTTTGCCGGCGTGACCCTCGGCAGCCAAGGCAGTGTCGGCTATGACGGCCAGAAAGAGTACGTCCAGCCGGCATTCCCCACTACCGTGCGCGACACCACCGGCGCCGGCGATGTTTTCCACGGCGCCTTCGCAGCCAGCGTCATCAAACTTGGCCGCGACTGGCAAGAGTGCATGCGTCAGGCATCTATGACCTCGGCTATCAAATGCACCAAGCTCGGTGGGCGCACTGGCATTCCTGACGCCGAGACCCTGCGCCAGGCTCTGGCCGCGCAAAAGTAAATCCCTGGTTGGCCCGGCGCGCAATTGGCGAAATCGCCACCTGAACACGAGGAAAGGGAATGACTGCATGACGAAACACCTGACCATGACGGCAGCCTTGGCGCTGTTCTGCGGCAGTGTCACCCTTGCTCAAGCCGACAAAACTGCCGAGTACCCCGAGCTCCTCACTCAGATTGAAGCCAGCGGAGACTTCGCGCCAAAATTCCCTTTCCAAATTCAGCTGGGCTTGCCGGACAACATCAGCAACGTCCAGACGTGGACCGGCGGCCCCTGGCAGCCGGCCGGCAGCGACGGCTTCCTGGCGGCCAAGGGTATCCATTTCGTGGACGGCCGTGGCCAGCGCCGGCGTCTCCTGGGCACCAATATCTGCTTCTCCGGCTGCTTTCCGGAAAGCAAGGCCGATGCCGATGCCGTCGCCGCCGCCTTGGCGCGCTTCGGCATTAACAGCGTGCGCATGCACTATGTACACCACGCCTTTCCGCCGAAGCGCGAGTACAGCAGTCCCGACTCCTTTATTGAGCCCGTGCAGCTCGACCAGTTTGACTACCTGATTCACCAGCTGCAGAAACGCGGCATTTACATCTACATGCAGCTCAATATCGCCCGCAAATTCGGCGCGGCAGCCGGCTTTGAGAATGCCGACCAGCTACCCTGGTATAACAACGGACTGGATCATTTTGAACCGCGAATGATCGCCCTCCAGAAAAAATTCCACCGTGATATCATGACCCACGTCAATCCCTACAGCGGCCGCGCCTACAAGGACGACCCGGGTATCGCCACGCTTGAAATCGCCAACGAAAACAGCGTTGTTAACGCCTGGTACAGCAGTAAATACAACCTGTCCAATCTGCCTGAGCCCTACGGTAGTCTTTTCACTGGCCTGTGGAATGACTGGCTAGCGAAAAAATATGCCGGCACCGACGCCATGAAAGCTGCCTGGCAGATGGTCAATGTCGAGCTTGGCGACGAGATGATCGCTGATGGCGCCTTGGTCACCGACGTCAAGAACGCCGATGGCACAGCCTGGGGCTTCCAGCAGGACGGCGGCTCCGTATCCACCTGGGACCTTCACAACGCCCCAGCCGGCGATGCCGGCCCGGCCCGCTTTGCGCGCCTTACGGTTGACAAAATCGGCTTCACGCCGAACATGCCGCAATTCTATCGCGGCAAGCTCGCGGTCCGCAAGGACCAGCCCTACACCCTCAGCTTCAAACTGCGGGTTGACAAGCCCGCGCCGCTGTCGGTGCGTCTCAGCCAGGATCACAACCCTTGGCACGTCGCCGGCTTCCGCACCCGCATCACCAACGCCACCAGCGCCTGGCAGGACTACCGCTATACCTTCTTGGCTAATATGGACGACGACGCGGTCCGCCTGGTCTTCGCTGATTTCACCCCAGGCGTCATCGACATCGCCGACGTCAGTCTCCGCCCCGGCGCCAGCTTCACCTGGCCTGATGGCGTCACGCTCGAACAGCGTGGCGTGCCACTGCCCAAAGATGGTGAGCTCGGCTTCTTCCCGCGCTGCGGTGAGGACTTCACGACCTTCCTGCACGACATCGAAAACAGCTATTACCAGGACCTCTACAACCACCTCAAAAACGACATCGGCGTGCGGCAGCTGGTCGCCGGCACGCAGCTGCAGTACGGCTTCAGTTCCGTCCAGGCCCGCATGGACTACTGCGACAATCATAACTACTGGAACCACCCGGCCTTCCCCGCCAAAGCCTGGGATGGCAACCACTGGTATCTGCGTAACCGCGCACTGGTCAACAACCAGGATCACCTGCCCGGCCGCACTTTGGCCGGCCTGGCCAATGCCCGTGTTCACGGCAAACCCCTGACCATCAGCGAGTACGACCACCCCAACGCCAATTTCTACTCTGCCGAGGGCAATCTCATCCTCACAGCCAACGCGGCCTTCCAGGACTGGGCGGGTTACTACCAGTTCGCCTGGACCCACAACCGGGAGTACGAGCGCACAGCCATCCCGCCGACCTTCGATATGTGCTCTGCCAATGCCAAGCTGGCACATCTGCCGGCCTGTTACGCCATGTTTGTGCGCGGCGATATCCAGGCCGGCCCCGTCACCACCGCCTACGCCCTGCCCTCGCGGCTCAGCCGCGAAGTCACCGCTGTCGCCCGCGCCAAGAATGCTCGCGCCGTCGGTCGCCCCGACAATGAAGACAACATGGCCCTGGCGCTCGGCTTCTTCAGTGGCCAGCACGTCGCCGAAAATGGCCCATTGCAGATGCCCGCCGGTATTCGCGTCGTCGACAGCTGGCAAGCCCTGCCCGACGCCCAGCGCGCCATGCTCGACCAGAAGTGCATCCGCAACGACACCGGCGAGCTCGTGTGGGACTTCCAACAGAATGACGCCGGTTTCTTCACCGTGGATACGCACAACACCAAAGTCTTCACCGGCTTTGTCCGTGGCCGCCGTTTTGAATACAAGGGCCTGAGCATCATCCCCGGCAAGAACCGCTTGGACTGGTTCAGCCTGTCGCTCACCAATAGCACGCCGCCAGCAACGGCTGCCGGCGCTGGTGACGCATTGGCTCCCGGCCGCTATCTGTTGGCCGCCACCGGCCTCAACCACAACAGTAACGCCCTCGTCCGCGCCATCGGTGGCGACCGCATCGCCGTCAGCAAGTTCTATGGCGGCAGTAATGGCGAAGCGCCCATTTTGGCCGAGGGCGTCAGCGCCAATCTCGTCTTCAAAGGCATTGCTCCTGCTCGCGTCCAGGCTTTTGCGCTGGATGGCAATGGCGAACGCATGCAGGCCGTCGCCATTGACGCCGATGGTGGTTTTGCCTTAATAAGAATGAATCCTGAATATAAGACACTATGGTATGAGATTGTGGTCAAATAGACCAACCTGTTTGCGACTGCACGGTTTGCATTCGCAGCGGGCATAGCTGTTTTCCCTGTCCCCAAGACGTTTCCCAATCACAACCATCCGGAGAAAGAAAAGCATCATGAAGACCCTGAAACTTGGTTACCTCCCCCTGTGCAAAGGCAGCTGGATCAATGATCGTCTGGACAAAGAACTGAAGGACTCCCTGGCGGCCCTGAAGGGCCTTGGCCACGACGTCGTCGACTGCGGCAAATTGGTCACCACCGATACGGATGCTGACGAGGCCTGCGAGCTCTTCCAGAAGGCCAACATTGACGTCCTGGTTGTGCATCACCTCGCCTTCCCGCTGGGTGCCATCACCCCGTCCCTGGCCCGTCGTCTGGGCGTGCCAGTGATTCTGTGGTCCACGCCGGAACAGCCCTACCGCACCCCCGCCTACCGCCTGGAAGCCAACAGCTTCTGCGCCAGCAACATGACCGCCAACCACCTCTGGCGCGTCAATCACCCCTTCGCCTTCGTGTACGGCAATCTCGACCAAGCCATGGCCGAAATGAAGGAAGAGCTCAAAGTCTTTGCCAGCATCAAGCAGATGAAGGGCTTCCGCGTCGGCTCCGTCGGCGGCCGCGTCCCCGGTTTCTTCACCTCGACCTTCAATGAAATGATGCTGCGCGAGAAATTCGGCGTCGAAGTCGAAAACATCACCATGCTCGAACTGGTTGACACGGCCCGTGCCCTCAAGGGCCAGGATCTCCCGGAAGCGCGCAAAGTCGTGCTCGACAATGCCAAGCAGGGCGACATCAGCGACGATGAGCTCGACCTGGCCGTGGCGCTCTACGCCGCCTTCGGTCAGCTGCGCAAGAAGTACCGCCTGGACGCCTGGGCCGTCCGTTGCTGGCCCGAATTCAGCGACCTCTACGGCATTGGCGTCTGCCACCTCCTCGGCTGCCTCACCGGCCATGAATGCGCGGCGGCCTGCGAAGGCGATGTCTATGGCGCAGTCGCCATGACCCTCGGCGAGAACTTCTCCGGCGGCAAGACCTTCTTTGCCGACCTGGTCATCTTTGACGAGAAAGATAACTCCGGCATCTTCTGGCATTGTGGCGCGGCGCCGGCCTGCCTCTGCCGTCCCGGCTTCGAGCCCTGCATCCGCAAGCACCCCGTGATTGACGGCGGTGGCAAGAAAGGCGTCGCCGTGGAATTCCCGCTGAAGCCCGGCAAGGTCACCATCTGCCGCCTCGGCGAGAAGCCCGACGGCACCTTCCGCCTGATGATGTTCAGTGGCGAGGCCGTCGAGACTGAGCAATGCCTGCGCTCGAATCCCCTGAAGGTCATCTTCAACGGCAAAGTGCGCGATCTGATCAACAAGATCGTCTACAACGGCTTCGAACACCACTACGTCGTCTCCTACGGCGATATCGCTCAGCACCTGCGCGAATTCGCCCGCCTCATGAACATCGAACTGCTCGAATTCTAAGAGCTAGCCAAGCTCTGCCGGGCCGCTGTGCCTTCCCCGCTCAGCGACTCGGCAGACCATCACCGCACTACGTATCGAAGACATAAGCGCTTCAAGATAAGGCACTAGCGGATCAATGACAAAAATTACGTTCATGGGCGCCGGCAGTACGATCTTCGTCAAGAACATCATCGGCGACGCCTTTTGTACTCCGGCTCTGCAGGACGCTCACATCGCCCTCTATGACATCAATCCCCAGCGTCTCCGTGAATCGGAGGTGATGCTGCGCACCCTAAACAAGAATATCAACGAGAACCGCGCAACCATCACCACTCACTGCGGCGTTGAAAACCGCAAGGAGGCCCTCCGCGGCGCCGACTTCGCCATCAACGCCATTCGCGTCTGGGATTTCACTATTTCCGAGGCCATTGATTTCGCCATCCCGACGAAGTACGGCCTGCGTCAGACCATCGCCGACACCCTCGGCATCGGCGGGCTCTTCCGTGCCCTCGGCAGCGGCTACGCCATGCAAGGCTTTGCCGAGGATATGGCCGAAGTCTGTCCCGATGTGTGGTTCCTGAACTACACCAACCCCATGTGCGCTCTCACCGGCTTCATGCTCCGCCACACGCCCATCCGCACGGTTGGCCTCTGCCACTCCGTGCAGGCATGCGTCGGAAGTCTGCTCAAGACCCTGGATCTCACTGACAAGTACAACCAGGACAAGATCAAGGCCCGCATCGCCGGCATCAACCACCAGGCGTGGCTCCTCGAACTCACGGAAAATGGCCGAGACATCTATCCCGAGATCAAAGAAATCGCCTTCCGGAAGCTTGATGCCTGGCGCCAAGCCCCCAAGGGCGAAAAGAGCAGCAACATGGTCCGCCTGGAGATCATGCGCAAGTTCGGTTACTACATCACCGAATCCAGTGAGCACAGCTCGGAATACCAGCCCTACTGGATCAAACGCCAGTACCCCGAGCTGGTCGATGAGTACAACATCCCCCTGGACGCGTCCCCGGACCGTTGCCGCAAGATCGTCGCTGGCTGGAACAAGCAGTACAAGGAAATCTGCGACAATCCTGTGCTGACGCACAAGATGAGCAATGAATTCGGCTGTGGTATCATGAATGCCATTGTCACCAACCAGCCCTACCGCATCGCCGGCAACGTGCTCAACCACGGCCTGATCGACAACCTGCCGAGCAACGCCGTCGTCGAAGTGCCCTGCCTGGTGGACCGCAATGGCGTCCAGGGCACGCATTTCGGGCCCCTGCCCACGCAGTGCGCTGCGCTGAACATGACCAACATCAACACCCAGTTGCTCACGGTCGACGCCATCGTCTCGCGCAAGAAAGAGGCCATCTATCACGCGGCCATGCTCGACCCCCATACCGCCGCCGAACTCTCACTCGACGACATCATCAAGATGGTCGATGAGATGATCGCCGCCCATGGCGAGCGCCTGCCCAAGTACAACTAAGCAGCCTGCGGCACAAACATCCACCACCAACCCAAAGGACAACATCATGGAATACAAAGTCAGCTGCAGCATCAAGCCCGGCTTCAACAAAATCTCCCGCATCGGCGACGGCGAGCTCAAACTCACCGAATTCGCCATCATCAATCTGGCTGACAAGCAGCGCTTCGCCGCCAACAGCGGCGGCTTCGAGGTCGCCCTAGTCGTCCTCGGCGGCAAGTGCGCCGTCAAGGGTGATGGCTTCGATTTCGCCTCCGTCGGCGAACGCCCGGACGTTTTCTCGGGCAAGCCCCACACGGTGTACATCCCCTGCAACACCGCCTACGAAATCACCGCGCTGGGCCCCGTGGACATCGCCTGGGCCGCCAGCCCCTCCACCCTCAAGACTGACGCTTACGTCATCGCCCCCGACCAGGTCATCGACTGTCATATCGGCAAGGGCAGCTATGAACGCGATGCCTATCTCATGCTTACCGAGAAATTCCCCTCGGCGCACTTCTACATTGGCGAGGCCTTTGTCAAGGACGGCCGTCATGCGAGCTTCCCGCCCCACCGCCATGACTTCGACAACCCGCCCGTCGAGGTCGACATGGAAGAGGTGTACTTCTTCCGCTTCAAGCCCTTCCAGGGCTACGGCATCCAGAAGATCTACACGGATGACCGCAGCATTGACGTGACCTATACCGTCGAGGAAAATGACACCACGCTGATTCCCCGCGGCTACCACCCGGTCATCGGCGCCCCTGGCTACGACATGTACTACCTGTGGGTCATGGCCGGCGAAGTCAACCGCAAATTCGTGTCCGTGCAGGATCCGGCCCATCGCTGGGTCGCCATGTAAGCCGACACGGCCTTGAGCCCCCGGACCGGCGCGCGCCATCCAGCCGCGCCGGCGGCGGGAACCATCGTTCACTTTCCTTTCCCATATTTGATCCACCCCAGAGCACAGCATCATGACGCACGACATTCTTCTCGGCATCGACTTCGGCACCGGCGGCTGCAAGATCACCATCACGGACTGCCAGGGCGAAGTCCTGGACAGTCTCTCCGGCGAATATCCCAGCTCCCATCCACATCCAGGCTGGTCGGAGCAGAATCCTGCCGACTGGTGGCGCGTCATGTGCGAAACCCTCGCCCGTCTTCAGCAGCGGCCCGCCTGGCAGAATGCCCGCGTTGCCGCCGTCGCCATGGACAGCTACACCCACGGCGCCGTCCTCCTCGACGAACAACTCCAGGTCATCCGCCCGACCATCATCTGGACCGACCAGCGCAGCGCCGCCGAGAGCCGCGAGCTCAAGGAAATAGCCGGCGACAAAATCTTCGCTACGGGCTACCAGATGCCCACCCCCACCTGGACACTGCCGCAAATGCTCTGGCTCAAACGCCACGAGCCAGAAAACATGCGCCGCCTGCGGCACATTTCTTTCGTCAAGGACTACATCCGTTTTCTTCTCTGCGGCGAGCTGGCCACCGACCGCATTGAATGCCAGGGCACCCTCTTTTACGACATGAAGCAACTGCGCTGGTCTGACGAGCTTTGCGAGCTCGGCGGCTTCAGCAGCGCCATACTGCCACCTATCGCCGGCATCACCGACATCGCCGGCAAGATCACCGCCGAGGCGGCCAAGGCCACGGGCCTGCCCATCGGCACGCCCGTCGTCATGGGCACCAGCGACTCGGCCGTCGAAGACTACGCCGCCGGCGCCATTGAGCCCGGCCAGTGCATCCTCAAGCTGGCCACCGCCGGTAACGTCAATGTCATGACCGCCGAGGCCCATCCCCATCCCGCCACCCTCACCTACGCCCATGTCATTCCCGGCATGTGGTATACTGTCACGGCCACCAACGCGGCCGCCATCTGCCAGCGCTGGTTCCGCGATCTGGTCTGCGCCGAAGAAAAACTCGAAGCCGAGGCCACTGGCGTCAATGTCTATGAGATCATCGACCGCAAAGCCAAGACGTCGCCGCCCGGCTCCAACGGCGTCTTCTTCCACCCCTACCTTAGTGGCGAACGCTCGCCCTACTGGGACCCCAAACTGCGCGGCAGCTTCACCGGCATGAGCATGGGCACCAGCCGCGGCGATCTCGCCCGGGCCCTCCTTGAAGGCGTTGCCTACTCGCTCAAGGATTGCCACCGTACCATCGAAGAAATGCAGCTGCCCGTCAAGGAGTACATCCTCATCGGTGGCGGCGCCAAAAGTAGCATCTGGAGCCGCATACTCTGCGATCTGTTCCAAGCGCCCTGCACCGTGCCGGCGTCCTGCGACGCGTCCTTCGGCAGCGCCATCCTCGCCGGCGTCGGCATCGGCGTCTTCCCCGATGAAGAAACTGCCATCCGCCGCTGCCTCAAAATCGACCGCCAGCTCGAACCCGACCGCAGCCAGGCCGCCTTCTACGAACGGCACTTCGACCTCTACCGGCGCCTCCACGACGCACTCGCACCAGTATACGCCGAAATGTAATCTCCTGCACCTGCGCAAACACCCTACGAAGGACCTCAGTTATGAATGTTCCGGAAAAGCTCGACGAGTTTCGCTGCGTCACCTCCCTCACGCCGACCGTCTGCGATCTCTGCGCTGTCCCCCGTCCCGCCCAATGCGCTGACGAGCCCATCGCCGCCGTCATGGCTGAGGCCGCCAAAGCCCTCGCCGGCCAGAAGGTCGAAAAGCTGCTGCTCTTCGCGCCGGATGCCGTCGGCATCCATCTCTGGGAGCGTTTTCCCGAAAAACTTGCCGCCGTGGAAGCGCTGGCGCCCGTGCGGGTGCCGACGCGGGTCGTGATGCCCAGCGTGACGCCGGTGTGTTTCGCGTCTATGTTCAGTGGCGCGCTGCCCGAAGTCCACGGCATCCAGGAATACGCTAAGCCCGTACTGACCTGCGAGACCATCTTCAACGCATTCCCCGAAGCCGGCTGGAATACCGCCATTGCCGCCGTCCAGGAATGCAGCATTGACAAGATTTTCCGCAAGCGCAAAGCGACTTACATCAGCACCACCGGCGATGCCGAGTCCCTCGCCTACAGCCAACTACTTCTCAAGCAGCGCCCAGTCGATCTCCTCCTCAGCTACGCGACCGACTACGACAAGAATCTCCACAGCAGCGGCCCCTTCTCCGACAAGGCCCTCGCGGCCTTTGACCAGGATCTCGTCGCTTTCCAAAAGCTCTGCGCGCTGGTGGACGAGGTCTGGGCGGACTACAATCGCGCTGTTGTCTTCTGCCCCGACCACGGCGGCCACGCCACCGATGACACCGGAACCCGCGGCGCCCACGGCAAGGACATTCCCGAAGACATGCTCGTCTATCACTTCTACCGCTTCATGCCCAAAAAAGCCCGCTGAGCCAGCACCACCCATCTCCGCTCACAGGAACGACCACCATGAACACTTACCCGCTCTTCCCCACCCGGCCGTCGCTCTGCCTCGACGGCGTCTGGGACTTCGCCTGGCTCAGCGACGACCAGAAGCCCCTTGCCGATATCGACGCCACGGGACTGGTCTTCAATGAACAACAGGCCGTCCCCGGCGTCTTCGATACCGACGTCAAACGCTACGGCAAACGCGGCGTCGGCTGCTACCGCAAACGGCTCGCCTTCGACTGTGCCAGCGGCCAGCCCCTGCGTCTCCGTGTCGGCGGCATGGGCCTCGCCGCTAAATTTTGGTTTGATGGCCAGCTCATCGCCAGCAGCGAACTGGCCTACTCGACCTTCAACATCGATTTCACTGCCACCCTCGCCGGCAGCGCCCACGAGCTGATCATCGCCGTGGATAACCGCTTCAAGCCCCAGGCCACCCCGATCTTCGCGCCATTCTTCGATTTCTACGGTTACGGCGGCATCTACCGCTCCATCGCCCTCCAAGCGCTGCCAGCCGCCTTTATTGAGCGGGCACAGGTCACCACCCTCGACGCCACCGCTGGCAAGATCCGCCTGAACATCGAACTGGGTGGCGCCCTGCCCGCGACCTTCAACAGCACGGTCGCCTTTGACGGCGGCCCTGCGCAGGCGCTATCGCTTCCCGTTCAGGACGGCCGCGCGGTCACCGATCTGGTCGTGCCCAACGCCCGCCTCTGGTCACCCGACAGCCCCAATCTCCACACCGTCACCATCACTAGCGACGATGACTGCATCACCGAGCGCTTCGGCCTGCGTACGCTGGCCACCGCTGGCGAACGCATCGTTCTCAACGGTAAGCCGTTGACCCTCAAGGGCGTCAACCGCCACGAGTCACACCCGGAATTCGGCCCAGTGCAAAATCCCCACTTGATCATGGGCGATCTCCTCCTGCTCAAAAATATGGGCGCCAATTTCGTCCGCTGCGTTCACTACCCGCAGGACCAGATGTTCTTCGATATGTGCGACGAAGTCGGCATGCTTGCCTGGCAGGAAAGCATGGGTTGGAATAACACCGAGCAAAGCGCCACCGATCCCCATTTCTTCGCGCTGCAGGTTGAACAGACCCGCCTCATGGTCAACAATGGCATGAACCACCCGTCCATCATCCTCTGGGGCTTCCTCAATGAATGCTGCTCGGAAACCGCCGGCGGCCGCGTCCTCTACCAGGCCCTCGCCGACACCATCCGCCAGCGCGACCCGCAATTCCTGGTGACCTACGCCTGCAATCGCACCCGCACCAATCCCGATGGCACGCCCATCGACATCTGCTTCGATCTCTGCGATGTCGTCGCATTCAATACCTACCCCGGCTGGATCGGCGGCAAATGCACCTGGCTCGACGAAAGTGCCAGTCTCATCGCCCCCGAAATCATCCGCATCGCCGCCCTTGCCCAGCAACCCGCCCTCAAAGGCAAGCCCGCCATTATGTCCGAAATGGGCTGCTGCGCTCTCTATGGCTTCCATGACATGGCCAACGCCCAATGGGGGGAGGAATACCAAGCTGACTACGTCAGCGAAGTCTGCCGCCAGGTCTTCGGCAACGGCCGCTTTATGGGCCTGGCCATCTGGCAGTTCTGTGATACCCGCTCCTACGTCAACGCCGCCCCCGGCGTCCGCAGCAAGCCCCGCGGCTTCAACTGCGCTGGCCTCGTCGATGAATACCGCCGCCCAAAACTCTCCTACTGGGCAGTCAAAAAGCTCTACCAGGACCTGCCCTGAACCATTTTTTACGCTATTTTTCCCTCTTGTCCCCTCCTATGTCCGCAACTAGCAACCCAAAGGAACCACAGCCATGCTACCGCAACGCGAATCGTATTCCTACGAGATGATCCGCAGCGAGCTCACCTGGGTGGTCGGCGACGACCACGTCCAGACCGATTGCTCCGAAAAACTCGCCCACTCCATCGACTACTACT
>JAQWBY010000200.1 GCA_028706165.1 Lentisphaeria bacterium
TGGCCGACGCGGTAGGCCTCGTCAAGGTCGACGGTGGACGCGTAGATGGCAGTGTCGCGCTGGTCGGTACCGTAGGTCTGGCCGCGGGCGCTGCCTTTGGCGGGCAGGCCATGCTGGTTGAGGTAGTTCACCAGGGCCTGCTGGGCGGTCATGGCGCTGGCGCCGAACTGCGCGTGGCCGAAGCTGTCAGTGACGACGCCGAGGTCGCCGACGTCACAGCCTTCGCTAATGACGACGACGGCGCGGCCGCGGGCTTTCACCATGGCGTTGACGCGTTCAGCCATGTCGGCGACGCTGAGCTTGGCTTCAGCGAGGAAGATGAGCAGGGGCATTTCGCGCTTGGGGTCGGCCAAGCGGGCGGCGGCGGGAATGTAGCCGATTTTGCGGCCCATGGCCTGGAGGACCAGCACGGGGTCGGCGGGGTAGGAGCCGCGGTTTTCTTCTTCGGCATTTTGGGTGATCATCGTCCAGTAGCGGGCGACGGAGCCGTAGCCGGGGGTGTGGTCGATGATTTTGAATTCGCTGTCGCCGACATCGTTGTCGATGGTCTTGGGCACGCCGATACCGAGGACATCGAGGCCGCGTTCTTGGGCGAGGGTGGCGACCTTGTGGGCGGTGTCCATGGAGTCATTGCCGCCGTTGTAGAGGAAGTAGCCGATATTGTGTGCCTTGAGGATGGCGACGATGCGGTCGAAGTCCTCGGTCTGATTCTTTTTGACCTTGTAGCGGCAGGTGCCGATGGCGCCGGCGGCGGGGGTATTGCGGAGGAGGGCGATTTCCTGCTCGTCCTGAGCGCTGAGATTCAGCAGTTCTTCTTTGAGGACGCCTTCGATGCCGTGCCAGCCGGCGAAGACGGTGCCGATCTGGTCCGGGAAGCATTTGGCGGCTTCGACGACGCCCCGGAGGGAGCTGTTAATGACAGGCGAGGGCCCGCCTGACTGGGCGATAAGGAGGTTTTTCTTGGCCATAGCGTGTGTATCCGTGCTGCGGTGGTTGATGGTCGGTGGTGGCGACGGGCCGGCTCGGCTTAGACGCCGGAGTAGGCGCTGAAGCCGCCGTCAATGGGAATGACCGTGCCGGTGACAAAGCCGGCGGCCTTGTCGCTGGTGAGCCAGAGGAGAGCGCCGAGGAGATCGGCGGGTTCGCCGAACTTGGCCATGGGCGTGTGGTTGAGGATCTTGTGGGAGCGGGGGGTGAGGCCGCCGTCCGGCGTGGTGAGCAGGGCGCGATTCTGGTCGGTGAGGAAGAAGCCCGGGGCGATGGCGTTGACGCGGATGCCCATGGGCGCCATATGCACGGCCAGCCACTGGGTGAAATTGCTCACGGCGGCCTTGGCGGCGCTGTAGGCCGGAATCTTGGTCAGGGGCTTGAAGGCGTTCATTGACGAGATGTTGATGATGACGCCATTCTTATTCTTGGCCATGCTGTGGCTGAAGACCTGGGTGGGGAGCAGCGTGCCGAGGAAATTGAGGTTGAAGACGAATTCGATTCCCTTGGGGTCGAGATCGAAGAAAGTCTTGATCTCGGGGTTGCTGTTGGTGAGGTCGGCTTCGCTCATCTGTTCGTTGGAGGTGGTGCCTTTGGGGTTATTGCCGCCGGCGCCGTTGATGAGGATGTCGCAGGGTCCGAAGGCGTCGCAGACGGCGGCTTCGGCCGCTTCGATGCTCGGGCGCTCGAGGACGTTGCAGGCCACGCCCATGGCGGTGCCGCCGGCGGCCTTGATGGCGTCGGCGACCTTGTCAGCCGCTTCTTTGCGGAGGTCGAGGATGGCGACTTTGGCGCCGCACTCAGCGAGGGCCTCGGCCATGATGCTGCAGAGGATGCCGCCACCGCCGGTGACGACGGCGATTTTGCCACTGAGGTCGATCTTGAAAGGTACTGCCATGATGTTGCTCCTTGTTGGGGGGGGCTGCTGGTGAACGATGATGCGGGGAAGGGAATCCTGGGAGCGCCGCCGTCCCGGCGGCATTTATCCGATAAGCTGTTGGTCTACGATATTGAGGAAGAAAAAGGGGTGTGTTGTGGTTGCTGTCGCCGGCTTATTCCAGGACGGCCTTGATGCGGCGGACGCCGCGGCTGGAGCTTTCTTCTTTGAGGATTTTGAAATGGCCCATGGCGCCGGTACGGGGCGCGTGGGGGCCGCCGCAGATTTCCATTGAGAAATCGCCGACGGTGTAGAGTTTGACGACTTCGCCATATTTGGCTTCGAAGAGACCGATGGCGCCGCGTTGTTTGGCGACTTCCAGGGACACTTCCTCGCAGGTCACGGTCAGGTCGCGCTTGATCTGTTCGTTGACGATGTCCTCCACCTGCTTGATCTGCTCGGGGGTCATCTTGTCTTCGTAGGTGAAATCGAAGCGGAGGCGTTCAGCGGTGATATTGGAGCCAGCCTGGGCGACTTGGTCGTTGAGGGTCAGGCGCAGGGCCTTGTGCAGCAGGTGGGTGGCGGTATGGAGGGCGGCGGTCTTGTCCGACGAGTCAGCGAGGCCGCCCTTGAATTTCTGCATGGCGCCGGCTCGGGATTGCTCCTGGTGTTTGGCGTAGGCTTCCGCGAAGCCCTTTTCATCGACGGTGAAGCCCATTTCCTTGGCCATGTCGCGAGTCAGTTCCAGTGGGAAGCCGTAGGTCTCGTAGAGATTGAAGGCCTTGCGGCCGCTGATGACTTTGTTTTCGAGCTGCGGGGGGAATTTTTCGATGAGCTTATTGAATTCGCGGGTGCCGTTTTCGAGGGTTTTGGCGAACTGCTCTTCCTCGCGGTTGAGTTCATCGCGGATGGCGTCGGCGCGTTGGGCGAGTTCGGGGTAGGCGTCGCTGTATTCGCTGATGACGACGTCGGCGATCTTGCTGCAGAACATGTCATTGATGCCGAGCTGGCGGGCTTCGCGGACGGCGCGGCGGATGAGGCGGCGCAGCACATAGCCCTGGTCCACATTGCCGGGCTTGACACCGTCGGCGATCAGGAAGGTCGAGGCGCGGAGGTGTTCGGCGACGACGCGGGCGCGGCGGTTGTTGAAATTGGCTTCGGGGTTGTTGGCCAGTTCGGCGATTTTGGCGAAGATGCCGCTGAACAGCTCGGTTTCGTAGGCGCTGCGGACGCCCTGCATGAAGGCCGTGACGCGTTCGACGCCCATGCCGGTATCGACGTTGGGTTTTTCGAGCGGGACGTACTTGCCTTCGGCGTTTTTGTTGTACTGCATGAAGACGTCGTTCCAGATTTCGACCCACTTGCCGCAGCCGCAGGCGGGTCCGCAGTCGGGGCCGCAGTCGGGGCGGTCGAGGGGCACGAACATCTCGGTGTCGGGTCCGCAGGGGCCGGTCTGGCCGGCGGGGCCCCACCAGTTGTCGTCTTTGCCGAGGTAGTAGATGTTCTTTTCGGGGATGCCCAGTTTGATCCAGATGCCGGCGGCCTCGTTGTCGCGCGGAGCGTTTTCATCGCCGGCAAAGCAGGTCACCTTGATGTTTTCGGGGGTGAAGCCCAGTTCCTTGGTAAGGAACTCGAAGCTCATGGCGATGGCTTCGTCCTTGAAATAGTCGCCGAGGGACCAATTGCCGAGCATCTCGAAGAAGGTCAGGTGGAAGGGATCGCCGACTTCGTCAATATCGCCGGTGCGCAGGCATTTTTGCACGTCCACCAGGCGTTTGCCAGCGGGGTGCTTTTCGCCGAGGAGGTAGGGCACCAGCGGGTGCATGCCGGCGGTGGTGAACAGGCAGGTCGGGTCATTCTCCGGAACCAGCGGTGCGCTCTTGATCTCGGCATGGCCATGCCGTTTGAAAAACTCGATGTATTTCCGACGTAACTCCGCAGCTTTCATCTTCTTGATCATTGCAATGGACCTCGCGTGACTGTACCGACAAGGGGAAAAACTAAAAAGCAATAATCTACACCATCCTCGACAATTCGTCTTGGCCCAAACGCGGCATGGGAGAAAAGAACCAGACGACTTGAGCGGTCTGATCGGTCTGATCGTCGGTCTTTTATCGCGGACGGATCGGACGGATCGGACGGATCGGACGGATCCGATTGCTGATCGGTCTGATCGTCGGTCTTTTGTCGCGGACGGATCGGACGGATCCGATTGCTGGTCGGTCTGATCGGACTGATTGTCGGTTTTTTGTCGCGGACGGATCCGCCGGATCGGACGGATCGGACGGATCCGATTGCTGATCGGTCTGATCGGACGACGATAAAAAAGACAACAAAAAGCGAAAAAAGGGTTTGTTTGTCGGAACTCCGGTGTTTTGGGGCGGTCATAAAGGATGTTGACGCGATGATGAGATGAAAAAAACTTAGCCCCGGCGGACATACTCCTTCCCCCCCCTCCCTCTCTCCCCCACCGTCCGCCGGGGCTTTTTTTGTCTAGGGAACAATGGCTGGACTTTTCGATAGGGTCTTGGTGGGCTATAGTTCCCCTCACCGTATTGTGCGCAGCGCAAGGCCGTGACAGAGGCGAGACGGAAGACCATTATCGCAGACAAGTCAAGGAGAATGCAGATATGGAATTATCAGGATGTTATACTGCCATCGTAACACCCTTTCGAGATGGTCGTGTTGACTACAAGGCCCTAGGCGAGCTGGTGTCCCGGCAGTTGGCGGGCGGGGTAAGCGGCCTGGTGCCGGTGGGGACGACTGGCGAGTCGCCGACCTTGAGCGTCAAAGAACACAACGAAGTGATTGAGTTTGTGACTCGCGAGGCCGCAGGCCGTTGCCAAATTATCGCTGGTACTGGCGGCAATTCCACGTCGGAGGCGATTGAGCTGAGCAAGTATGCGGCGTCGATCGGCGTCACGGCGACCTTGCAGGTTACGCCCTACTACAACAAGCCGACGCCCGAGGGGCTGTATCGGCATTTTAGCGCGGTTGCGGAGGCGTCGGGCATTCCGGCGGTGCTGTACAATGTTCCGGGGCGATCGGGTCGCGAGATACCGGTTGAGACCATTGCGCGCTTGGCGTCTCATCCCCTAATGGCCGCTGTGAAAGAGGCTGGCGGCAGCGTTGATCGCGTCAGCCAGATCCGCAATGTCTGTGACATTACCGTGCTCAGTGGCGATGACAGCCTGACGTTGCCGATGATGGCGGTCGGCGCCAGCGGGGTCATCAGCGTGGCATCGAATATCTTTCCGGCCGAGATCGTCGAATTGACCAAGCTGGCCTTGGCTGGCGACTTTGCCGGCGCGTTGGCGGTTCATCGTCGTTTGTACTCGCTGTTTACGGACCTGTTTATTGAAAGCAATCCGATTCCAGTCAAGGCCGTGATGGCCGACATGGGACTGATTGCCGAAGAGTACCGCCTGCCGCTCTGCGAGATGGCGCCGGCGAACCGTCAGCGGCTGCGGGCCACGATCGCCAGGCTCGGCGGGCACTAATTGACTGCTTCACAACAACCGTAAGCGCGAGGAGATGACGGCATGACGGCATTTCTAGAGGCACTGGCGTGGGTGACCCGATTTGAATTTGGTCGCAATGGCTTTGCCCTGCGGGCGACGCCGCCGCGGGCTGAGCAGATTGTGCTGGCACGCAGCGCGATGGCGCTGGTGATTGCCGCTGGTGCCGGGCTGATCAGCTGGTTTGTCGGCGATCGGCTGGTGTCTGCATTCTGCGGAGCGGCGGCAGCTTGGGCGTTGCGGATTTATCTGCCTGGCGACCGCGAGAGCAACGGTTCGCTGCTGGCTCTTGGGCGAGTGCGCGATGCCCGTGGCCGCGAGGTGGCGGTCCATGAGAACTACGCCGATGCGCTACGCAGCGTGGTGATATTTTTCCAGCCGTTGTGTTATTTTCTGTTGATTTACCGCGGTTTTTGGCTGTGGCTGTTGCCGGCATTGTGCTTGTCTACGGTGATTGCCTTGGAGATTCAGTGGGGCGAGAACCTGAAACGCGAGGGCGCCGCGCTACCGTCGCATTGGCTGGCGGCGGCGGGAATTGTGGTGTTGGTCTGCGGATTTGGCAGTCGGCTGTTGCCTGGTCAGCCGGGGATGTTCGTGCTGGGCTTGTTTGGCCTGGTGTTAGCCTGGCTGTTGCCGCAGGCGATTGCCAGTTACTGGCCCAAAGGCGCGTTCCGTAGCGAGCGCGAGGCGTTATCGGCCTACTACTACCTTGGCGAAGTGAGCATGTTGTTGCTTGGGATGTTGGGCGTCGCCCTCTGAGTACGCGTTGTTGAAAGAAGGTGGGGCGTGTCCGAGAACGGGGTTGGACGTGGTGCTAATGCCGCGGTGGCGGGCGCGTGGCTGCTGTGGTCCTGCGATCCGGTGATTGTGCGCTATCTGGGGGCGGATTTTCCACGCTTGGTCATGCTGGCCATTGGTTGTCTCTGCGGGGGGCTGATCTTCGTCGTGCCGGCCTGGCGCGGTGCGGCGGTACTGTGGCGGCGGCCGAAGCTGTTGCTGTTGTTTGTGTGCTATGTGCTGTTCAGCACGGCTCTGGCAGATTTCTGCTACGTCAACGCGATCAAGTATCTGCATCCGGGGCTGGTGGGGCTGGCCTTGCGTTCGCAGCTGGCCTTTGCCATTTTTGCCGCGTGGGTATTTTTGGGCGAGTCTATCAGCCGTTGGACGGCCTTGGGCATGTTGTTGGTGCTTGGCGCCTACGGCCAGGGCGTCTATTATGCCTGGGCAGATGCGGCTGCGGCGGGCGACAATCGCCTTTGGGGCTGGGTCTTCGCGTTTTGCTCAGCCATTTTGTGGACCTTCGGGACCATCGGCGGCAAGATACTGCTGCGGGAGCTTGCGCCGCGTTCACTGAGCGGCTTGCGGCTGCTATCATCTGGGATGATCATGCTGATCCTGTCACTGTGCATCAATGGTGTCGATGCCTACCGGGCGATTCAGCCGGCGGCGTGGCTGTTACTGATCGGCAAGGGCGTATGCGTGTCCGGCCTGGCGTTCGGATTGTATCTCTACGGCCTGAAGTGGGTTAATGTGGCTGTGGCGTCGGCCTGGGAACAGCTGGCGCCCTTGTTTACAATTATCATCTCGGTGCTGTGGCTGGGTGAGGCCATCAACGGCCGGCAGGCCGTCACCGTGGCCGTTGTCATCCTCGGCGCGATCATGATTATTCTCGCCCGGGCCTGGGATGAACGGAAATTCCGCTTGCGCAACTAGACAGCCTGCCGATGCGGGCTATATTCAGACACTCGTGTTTTTTTTCACGTTCGATCTACAGCCTAGTTTATACTTAGTGGAGGTCCCTATGGGTCAGCAACATCGTAAAAGCCTGAAACGCATTCGCCGTAAACGCTATGAAGAGCGGGTAAAAGAACGCAACAAGCAGGCCATGAAAAAGAAAAAATAACTGCGACGGAGACAACGGCAGTGTTTACAGACGCCCTCCAGGATACCCATGGGATCTTGGAGGTCGT
>JAQWBY010000201.1 GCA_028706165.1 Lentisphaeria bacterium
TGTGTGATGAATGTGTCGTTGCGACGATTGAGCTAACTGACACAGGAGAGGTTGCTATGTGGCGAGCGAACAGTTTTTGGCGAATAGCAATGTGCGTCCTTTGCCTGTTGTTGGCTTGTGCCTTGGCTACGCCGGCACTGCTGGCGCAGGAGCGGCTGACGGGCGTGTTGGACTTGTCCGAGGCGGAGAAGGCGCAGGTGCTGGCGGGATTTGTGGAGTGGGCTCCACCGATGGGCGCCACCCGCGCCGTCTTGCCAGACAAGGTCATGAATCTGGCGCATTTGCCGACGGTGAACAGCCAGGGCCAGCTGGGTATCTGCGGGTCTTTCGCGGTGTATTACTACCTCAAGACCTACTATGAAGCCAAGGCGAAGGGCTGGGGCGGTCGGCCGAATCCGGCGACCACGCCGGAGCGGGTGTTCAGCCCGGCCTGGGGGGTGTTGTCGGCGCCCCATGGCACGAAGGGCACTGATCTCGGATCGGAGCCCGAGGGCGCATCGCCCCTGCGGGCGATTGAGACCATCAGCGCCAGCGGTGCCCTGACATGGGCGGAAATGCCCTACAGCGATGATGCCAGCGTGGCCTCCGAGGACAAATTCTACCGGCAGCTGCCGTCGGTGGCGCAGATGAAGCAGGCCTTGCGTTACAAGGGGCAGCCGGGCGTAATCCTCAACAACATCAACACGCAGAACGGCTTGCAGGCCCTGAAGCAATTCTTGGCCGATGGCAATATCGCCGTGGCGATCTGGAACAGCCCGTTGACGGTGAATTTCGACAGCTATCCTGATGCCAGTTCCCACGTTGAGGTTGGTGGTGAACAGATTGGTGACGTGAACAATGGCGTGTATGCCTGGCCGAGTGACGAGGGGGGCCGGGCGCCCTCGCACGCGGTGAACATCGTGGGCTATGACGACACCAAGAGCTATAGGAATCGCGCCGGGGAAGAACGGCAGGGTGCGCTGTTGATTGTGAATTCCTGGGGGACGAACTGGGGGCTGAGTCCGGCTGCTGGCGTGGAAAGAGGTTTCATGTGGCTGGGCTATGACGCTGTACTGGAGTACGGCAAGCTGGGTTCTCAGGTATACGCCTTGGGTGCGCGGGCCGAGTTGTACCAGCCGGAGCTTTTGGGCACGATCAGACTTGAAGACAACACCGGTGAGAACTGGCTGACTGCCATTATGGGGTACAAGGCATACTGGCCGGGACTGCTGAACTTTTCGACCAATGGCCGGCCGCTGGCGATGCGCATCAGCGGGAATCGCTATATCACCAAGAGTAATACGGATGTGGCCACGACGATGGATTATGTGCTTGATCTGTCCGCCATGGCGGCGGAGCCATTTCCCAGCTTGGGTCTGCAAGCGGGGATGGCGACCGATGATGTACTGGGTAAGATCGTGGGGCTCAATCTCGAGCGTTTTGCCGGCGGCGGCAGTACGGAGTGGCCAGTGCCCGACGTGGACCTCACAGTGAAGCGTTTCAGCTCATCGTATCCGACCTTTACCGGCAGCATTGGCATTATGCAGCAGCGCGTGGACAGCGGCTTGGAAGCGCTGCATCCGCAGAGCGGCAGCGCGGTCTGGGGCGATGCCGACGGCGACGGCTTTGCGGACCTGGCCCTGTCCATTATTCAGAAAGACACCGCCACGGGCACGTTGGAGGTGCTGCATCGGCTTTACCACAATGACGGGCAGGGGCGATTCAACAGTTATACAGCTTTGCCGGTACCGGCGGGAGAGTCGGAGGTGCTGCGCGAGGCGCTGTGTGCGCTGGCTTGGGCAGACATGAACAACGACGGTTTGCTGGACTTGGTGATGGGCAATGGCAATGGCTGTTACGTCCTGCTCAACAACGGCGATGGCGCCTTCGCGCTGTCGCAGACCATCGACCACGCGGTGAAGCCGGATTCGCTGGCTCTGGGGGACTTCGACCACGATGGCCGGGTTGATATTGCGTTCGCTAATGGTGACGGTACAGGCATCTTGCGCCAGACGGCGGCCGGTGGCTTCGTGTACTATGCCGTCAGCGCCCGATATGTCCGCGATTCCGGTTTTGGCATTGCGTCGTCGGCGATGGTCTGTGGTGATGTCAATGGCGATGGTCTGATGGACCTGGTGGCGAGCGGCATGGCCAGCAGCGCGGGTTATCCGGCATTGATATGGTACGAGAATCTTGGCGGCATGCAGTTTCAGCCCAGGCAATTGCCTTTGCCAGGTCTGAGGAATTTTGCTGTTGACCTGGCGGATTATGACGGCGATGGCTGTGACGACATTCTCTACAGTGCCGGCAGCAACAACGGCACGCATGTGATGGGTGTTTTCCGCGGGAAGAGCGATGGCTTGCCGGAACCGGTCGTCATGCCGTCAGGACTGCCTGGCCTCTGGGGCGGGCGGGTGCTTTGGGCGGATTTGGATGGCGATGGCGCACCCGAGGCGCTGATTAGCGGCGTGGATAACGACGGCTTGAATTATACGACTCCTGGACAGGACTTTAGTTACGGTGATCTCAGCCGTTTCCCGATGCCAGATGCCTACGGAAATTACCTCTACGCATTCCGTTGGGATGAGTCCAATGGCCAGTTCAGCGAAAGCGGTCTGAGCTTGCCTGGCACGGTGGGTTTTGCCGGGCCGGCCATCCTCGCGGCGGTGGATGTCGACGGCGATAGCGACACGGACGTATGGGCCGCCGGGGTGCGTACGACGGTATCCAATGTCTTTGCTGCGCAGGGGCCGGGGCAGGATGTGTGCGGCGGCTACTTTTATGAAAATCGCGCCAAGGGCTTCCTGGGAAATGACGAACTCAACGCGGCACCGACTGCGCCGACGGGGCTGACGGCTGAGGTTCTTGGCTCGGGCGAAGTCCGTTTGAGCTGGACGGCTGCCAGTGACGCCGAGACGCCGGCGCTAGGCCTGCGCTATATCCTGCAGCTGGGCACGAGTTCCGGCGCGGGTGACTTGTGCAGTGGTGTGTTGCCATTGCATGGACGGGGATTGCTCAAACAGCCTGGCGTCGTGATGACGCAGTTGCCAGCCCGGGTGCTGTTCTGGCGCGTGCGTGCGGTTGACGCTACGGGGCGCTTGTCGCCTTGGAGTACTGAGGCGACGGTAACCTCACAGGGTCAGGGCGTGGTCCCCGCACCGGGCGCGCCATTGGCAGAGCAGGGCCTGCCGCAGGCGACCATCTCTGTCACCGGCCGCGACACCCAGGACAGTACTGCCGGTGGCTATGCGTATGGCAGTGGCTATATCTCTGCCAGCGGGGGCACGTTTGTCAGTGAGGCAACCTACGGCGACTACGTGGTTCTGCTGGCGACGCCGCGAGCCGGGTGGCGTTTTTCGCATTGGGAGGGGCCGGTGCAGTCGCCTCTGTCGCGCAATACCAAGATGCTGGTGACCGGCGATATGGCCATCACGGCGCGTTTTATCCCGGATGACAGTGTTCTACGTACGGCGGCGACGCACTCGGCTATGCGTGATCGCGCAGGCTTGGTGTGGGCCTGGGGCGATGAGGAGGCTAGTGCGGTCAAGGTCGGTGACGCCTGGCACCGCGGCGTGGACGGCATGGCCGCGCTGGCTGCGGCGAGCAACGCTTACTGCCTGGAGCTGGCGACATCGGCGACTTACTATGGCGAGCGTTACGGCTATGCTAACAGTTCGGATGACAATGGCAAGAATTTCATGCGGGACAGCTTGATGGCCGTACGGAACCTCGCTGGTGTGAGTTGGTGGCCCTGGCCCGCGTATCCTGAGAAAAGCATTGGCTTTTGGGCTGGTGGCGACGGCTACGTGGCCAGTCATTTGGGCACCTATGCGCAGGAATGGAACAGCCTGTCCTTTGGCGGCACGGCGTCGTCGCTGTATCCCTACACGACCTGGACTGTATCGCAGCACGATCCCAATGTGGTCAATCGCGGAGTAGCGCAGGTGGCAGTGGGTGAGCTGACGGTGCTGATTCTGGGGCATCAGGGCGAGCTCTACGCTATTGGCGATAACCTGTCCGGGCAAATCGGTGATGGCAGCACCACGAATTACACGGACATCGCGCTGGTGCCCGGCACGCTTCGTTTCAAGGCCATTGCGCTGGGCGAGGATCGTGCGTTGGGCAGCGCCTTCGCGCTGGGTGTGGATTTTCAGGGGCGAGTGTGGTCTTGGGGCAGCAATGCGTCCGGACAACTTGGCACGGGCAGTTATGACCAGCAATCATTGCAACCGCAGCTGGTGGCGGGCATCGCATCGCCAGTACGAGCGATTGCGGTGGGCGCCAGCCATGCGCTGGCGGTCACTGAGGACGGCCTGCTTTACGCCTGGGGCGCCAACGCCAACGGCCAAGTTGGAACGGGTGATGCTGATGGCGATGGCGTTCTTGACGACCTGGTCGTGCGAGCCCCTCAGCAACTGCCGGGTTTCACCAATGTGACCAGCATTGCTGCCGCGAAGAACCACTCACTGGCGTTGACGGCGGATGACGAGCTCTACGGCTGGGGTGACAATGGCGTCGGCCAGCTCGACGGTGTGCCTGGTGATGATCGCTGGACCCCGCAGCTCATTGTCAATGCGCCCAAACGTAGCAACGGTGCCGCGGCGCTGACCATGGCGGTGCGCGCGGCCAGTGATGCGCCCGGCGAGGTGAGCGACTACCCCGGCATGGGTGCGGTATCGCCCCCGGCAGGCAACTATCAGGCGCGACTGGGCGCCACGCTGGCGATCGCGGCCATTGACGGCGAGCGCTACGCATTCGATCACTGGGAAGGCCCGGTGGCTGAGCCGACGGCGCGAGAAACGACGGTGCTGGTGGCGGAGGCCACGACTGTGACGGCGGTTTTCGTGTCCAGCGTCAACGATTTGACTCTGACCATGGCGGTGACGCCGGAGGGCGCGGGCACCACCTCGCCAGCACCGGGAGTGCACACCCGCACAGCGGGACAGATGGTAGGAGTGGCGGCGATCCCTGCTTTCCAGTACGGCTTCGTGGAGTGGGAATCGGCCAGCGATCTGGGTGGCCACGCCGGCGCCGCGGCCTTTGATCTGCTGATGAGCAACGACACGCTACTCACGGCCTGTTTTGCGTCGCGGCCGTTCACGACCACGGCGAAGCTCGCGGTCGATGGCGGCTCGACCAATCTCAATGCCGATGGTACCGTGAGTTGGACAGTTCGTGAGCAATACTTCAATGGGAGTTATACCACGTATCGCTATGTCACCTACCGTGACACCCTTGGTGGCATTGGCGTGCGTGCGGTGGACGTGGTCGGCGACTGCCTGGCTCTGGGCAACGACGGTCGGCTCTATACATGGGGGCGTAATACCGTGGGGCAATACGGCATTGGCACTGTCAGTAACGAGAACAGAACGCCCAATCAATGTGTGACGGTGTTGGGGCCGGACAGTCGCGAGGCCTTTACGGACGCCGTGGCCATCTATTCTGTTGGGACGACCCGTTTTGCCCGTCGGGCCAATGGCCGCTTGTACTATTGGGGCGAGACGCCCGTGACCGGCGTAAAACAAAGCCGCCCCATTGAGGTGCCGGGCTTGCGCGAGGACGCCGTGGTCGTGGATATTGCGTTGGCCACGAGTAACGAGAATATCGGTGGTTTCTGGGGCACGACAGTGACTCACAGTACCTATCTGTTCCTTTACGATGATGGTAGTGTTGACGCCTGGGGCCATCGCATCTTCACGGGCAGCGGTGAAGACCACGTTCAGCCTCGGTCAGTGCCCGGGCTGGCTGGCATTACGGCCATCCAAGGCGGCAGCAATGTCGCTTTGGCCCTGAGGGACGACGGCAAGGTGCTCGTGTGGGGTCGCAATGACCCCAATTATACCTACACGGGCGAACTGGGGCTCGGTGAAAACATCCTTGAGCAGGTCGTGCCCACGCCCATTCCTGGCTTGCCAGTGATTGTACGCATCTTTATCATGAGTCACAGCTGCTATGCTGTGGGCAGCGACGGCCAGCTGTGGGTCTGGGGGAATAATGGCGGCAATATGGCGGCATTGGGGCTTACGGAGCCGCCCGATGATCCCCCCACGGCGGTATTCAGCCCGCTGGCGCATCCGACGGCGCCGGAGGACATTGTGCGCATGTCGGGCTATAGCAGCAACACCACGGCGATTACTGTGGCCGGGGCGGTGTGGAATTGGGGCGCTAATGCAAATTTTAGCCAGCGTTGGCCGGTGGAAAATACGGCTGCCGGCATTGTCGATTTGACGCCTCCTGCGCATTGTCGTTTGACGCTGGTGGTGGACGACCGGGCCGAGTCTTTGCTCAGCCTGGCGGCGGGCATCAAGGTCTACATGGCTGGAGATTGGCTGCAGATCATGGCCAGCTCGACGGCAGAGAGTCGCTTCAGCGGCTGGTATCTGAACGGCGTGTTGCATAGTCGCAACGCCTATCTCGAGTACGAGATCACAGGCGACGTCGTGCTTGAAGCTCGTTATGACATCACGCCGCCGGTGGTGACGCTACCGACAGCGACGGTAGCAGCGGGCACGACAGTGTCTTTGCCGCTGCTGCTGACGCAGGCGATCACGGCCTACGAGGGCGTTGACCTGCTGGTGACCTTTCCTGACGAACTGCAATTCCAAGGCGTGGACGGTTTGGACACGCAGCTCAGCGAAGACGGCGTACTGACCTACTGGGCAGCGCCCGAGTTCGCCGAAACGGCCGGTCCGGCGGCCGGTCGGTCGGCGGTGCGGGTGACGGCGCGTGAACGCACTGCGCTGTTCAGTGTCAGCGACGTGCCGTTGCTCAACCTGCGTTTTCAGTTGCCCTTGACGGCGCAGGGTAGCTACGAGATAGGCATTAGCGGCATTCGTGGCGGCGCGGGCTTGTCGCGAAATCTTGGTTTGGCCGTTGATGTGGCCGCGGCTACGACGAGCGTGCTGACGGTCGACACGGAGGCGCAAGTTTTTATGCCTGGCTGGATGTGCTACACGCCTTTTGGTGAGGGGCCGGCCACGATTGCCGCCCTGCTTGATACGCTAACGATGGCGGGAGCGACGGTAAGCATCGGCGAACTAGGCTGGTATTGGGACAGCGCCGCCGGTGTGTGGCGCGCGACGCGGGACCTGCTGCCGAACCGACCGCTGTGGCTCTATGTGGAGAACAGCGGGGCGGCAGTATTGGATTTGGCACCGCTGCCCTACGGCAGCACCCTACGTCGTGGCTGGAATATGCTGTCGGTGCCGACGGCGACGCCCGTGCCGGCTGGCGCGCTGGCGCTGTGCCGTCTCGGTCGCTACGCCTACGTGCAAGAGTCCTCGGGCGAACTGCTGCCTGGACGGACCTACTGGCTGCTGTGGGG
>JAQWBY010000202.1 GCA_028706165.1 Lentisphaeria bacterium
CGACGATGGCCGCGCCGACGCCTGCACCGCCTTCATGGACCTCTCCGTCGAGGCCGAAGCCTTCGGCTGCCCCGTGACTTTCGCCGAGGACGAAATTCCCAATGTCACCGCGCCCATCCTTGGCGACGCCGACGACACTGCGGCGCTGGTCGTTCCGCCCGTTGGTCGCAAACGCGACGCCGAGGTCCTGCGGGCCCTGCGTATACGCGCCGGCATGTCGCCCATGCCGCTCTTCGGCAGCATGATCGGCCCCTTTTCCCTGGCCGGCCGCCTAGCCGGCATGAGCGAGATCATGATGATGGCCGTCGCCGAGCCCGCCGCCGCCTGGCGGCTGCTGGAAAAGACCTCGGCGTTCCTCTTGGATTACGCGCGCGCCATCAAGGCTACCGGCGCCGACGGCCTGATCATCGCCGAGCCCGCCGCCGGCCTCCTCTCGCCTGACATGTGCCGGTCTTTCGCCACCGACTTCCTCCGGGGTATCATTCACCAGGTCAAGGACGACCGCTTCATGGTCATTCTGCACAACTGCGGACGAACCGAAAAACAGCTCGCCGCACTCTCTGCCAGCGGCTGTGACGCGCTGCATGTCGGCAACGCCGTCAACATGCTCGATGTCCTGCCGCAAGTACCCCGGGATTTGCCCGTCATGGGCAATGTCGATCCCGTCGGCGTGCTTAAAAATGCCAGCGCGACCGCCGTCTATGACCACTGCCGCGACTTCCTCGCGGCCACGGCGGACTACCCCAACCTGGTTTTCTCCAGTGGCTGCGATGTGCCCATGGATACGCCGCCAGAAAATATCGACGCGTTCTTCCGCGCCAGAGACGACTTCAACCGCAGCATTAACGCCTCAGCATAAAGGACGACTATTATGACCGTCACGCCTTGTCGCAACAAATGGCCCGGAACCCTCACTGACCGCGAACGCTTCAACCGGCAAATGCACTGGCAGAGCGTCGACCGCTGCTTCAATATGGAATTCGGCTACTGGAATGAAAATTTCAGCATGTGGGATATCTTCATCGACAACGGCATCAAGAACAACGCCGAGGCCGATGTCTTCTTCAACTTCGATCGTATTGCCAATGTGGGTGGCAACATCTGGATGTCACCGGGCTTCACGCCGAAGGTGATTGAGGAACGGCCGAACTCACTGATCAAACTCGACGCCAGCGGCCTCATCGTCGAAGTGCCCAAGGATGGCCACGACACCATCCCTCACTACCTCGGCGCCAGCATCGTCACCCCTGAAGACTGGCAGCGGGAAAAAGAGCTGCGCTTCCGACGCGACGACCCCGCGCGCAAGGTGGACGTCGCCGCCATCCGCGCGCGCCATCCCGCCACCCGCGACTACCCCCTCGGCGTGCACTGCGGCTCCATGATCGGACGTATTCGCGATATGCTGACTTTCGAGGGCATCGCCTACGCCCTCTATGACTACCCCGATATGCTCGAAGACATGGTCGAGACCGCCTGCGCACTGGTGGAAGACTTCCTCGACCAAGTCCTCGGTCACATCGACTTTGATTACGCCAGCGGCTGGGAGGACATCTGCTTCAAAAGCGGCCCGATCATTACCCTGGACTTCTTTAACCAGGTCGTCGTCCCGCGCTACCGCCGCATCGGCAAAAAACTCCACCAGCATGGTATTGATCTGTGGTACACCGACTGCGACGGCGATGTCCGACCGCTCCTGCCCGGTTTCCTCGACGCCGGCATCAACTGCCTCTTCCCCTTCGAGGTCAATAGCTGCTGCCACGCCGGCGAACTGCTCGACCGCTATGCCGGCCAGCTGCGTATCATGGGCGGCGTGGACAAAATGGCCCTCGGCCAGGGCCCTGAGGCCATCCGCGCCTATCTTGATTCCCTCGCCCCATACGTCGCCCGCGGCGGCTACATCCCCTTCTGCGACCACCGCTGCCCACCCAATGTCAAACCTGCCGACTATGTCTTCTACCTCGATCTCAAAGAAAAAATGTTCGGCATGAAATAGCCCGCGGCGGCAACGACCGGGCAGGCAACCAAGCCGCAGAGTCATCGGAGTCGTCCATTTCAACAATTCCCTCGCCGCGAAGCGGCAGAAGCGCTGAAAGCGCGAAACAGTCCAGTCACGCTTCCCTCGCCGCGAAGCGGCAGAAGCGCTGAAAGCGCGAAACATACCAGCCCAGGGCAAGCACGCTGAAAGCGTGCGCCGCCCTGGGTTACGAGCCCTCTACGTTCGTGTTCCTCGGCCCCTTTGGCTCCAGTCGGCGAAGCTGACTGGGGCCAAAGGGGCAATGGAACTCATTTTTCTTGCTTGGTATGTCGCGCGTTTTCAGCATGTTCTTCACAGGCGCTGGCGGCTGCCGGCAAGCCGCCGGTAGCGCGCCGGCGAACAGCCGTAGTAGCGCCGGAACAGCGCGTAGAAACGGCTGAGGCTCTGAATGTGCAGCTTCGCGGCGATCGCCGTGATGTCCATCGGGCTGTCCGACAGCAGATGCGCCGCGTGGTTGATGCGCAATTCGTTGATGAACGCCGTCGGACTCTTGTCCAAAAAACGCCGGAAGACCGCGCAGAGGTATTCCGGCGAGTATCCAGACAGTTGCTGCATGCGCTTCAAGCCGGCGGTGAAATTCTCGGGCTTGTGCATCAGTTCGCAGAGTTGCGACAGCCATTCGGGAATGCTGTCGGCCTGCAGGTAGTTGCTGTCATTGAGGAAGTAACGCACGAAGAGATTCACCAGCGTGGCCTTGATGTAGGCCCGCCGCAGGGCCGGCGTGAAGCTCTTGGTGTTCACGGACAGCATCTCCAGCGACAACTGGTTCAGGCGCGACTCCTCCATGTGGAACATCGGCGACAGCACCGGCTCGGTGTACTTCTGCAGAAAGCTGGCGTCCTCAAGATAGTTGCTTACCGCGACAAATAAATCGAGATCGAAAGCTAGAAAGATCATCTCACAGGGCGACATGCCCGACGCCGGCAGAAACTGATGCACGTCGTCGGGACGGATAAAAACCAGCGCGCCGGTCTCCAGCAGCTGCTTCTCTCCGTTGACCCGGTGCATGATCCGCCCGTTGATCACGACGATGATCTCGGGATGCTCGTGGCCATGCACGATCGACCCCTCCAGCGGCAGCTGGTGATAGAGCACATGGCCGCCGGATGGTATGGCCGAGGGGCTCGTGTTCTCCCGCCAGGCAATGGCGTGAAAGCTGATCTCGGCGCCAAGCGCCGGGTCCAGTCGCGTACTTGCGGTCAATTCGGCCTTTTTCATAAAAACTAATATAGAGCAATTATTCCATACTATGAAGTACAACATACTGATATTCAGCATTACACTATAGGACACTTGACTGCATAACAAGATGTCACGGGCAGAAAGCAGGCCGGCATTGGCCACGCCCAGCGCAAGAGGAATTGATCATGCAAGAACTCAGCAGCATCGAGCGCATCTCCCGGCAGCTCAAACACCTCCCCGTGGACCGGGTCGGCCTGATGGAGAGCTTCTGGAACCACACGGTCAAACACTGGGTTGAACAGGGGAAAATGCCCGCCGGCGAAAGCGCCGGCGAGCATTTCGGCCTCGACATCGGGACTTGTTGGGCCTTCAATCTCAAGGTCGATTACAAGTGGGTGGACCAGCTGGTCGCCGAAGACGAGGACACTCGCACCTTCCTGGACGGCAATGGCGCCACTCTTCGCCGCTATAAATCACACGATACCACCCCCGAGCACATCAACTATTCCATCGCCGACCGCACCGCCTGGGAAGAACGCGCCAAGCCCTTCCTCACCGTCAATCGCGAACGCATCAATCTCGACGGCTACCGCAGTGCCCGTCAGCGCTGCCAGGAAAAACAGCGCTTCTTCTGTTGGGGCGGCGTCAATGTCTTTGAGGCCATCCACCCAGTCGTCGGCCACGAAAACATGCTCCTGGGCATGGCTCTCGATCCCGACTGGGTCAAGGACATGGCCGACACCTTCGCCGATCTGCTCATCGGCCTTATGGAAATCATGTTCGCCGAAGCCGGCAAGCCCGATGGCATCTGGTTCTTTGACGATATGGGCTTCCGCGGCCGCCCCTTCATGTCGCCCGAAATGTACCGCGAGCTGATCTTCCCCGCGCACCAGAAGACCATTGCCTATGTGCACTCACAGGGCCTGCCGGTGATCATGCACTCCTGCGGCTTCGTTGAACCGCTGCTGCCCGGCATGATCGAAGCCGGCATCGACTGCCTGCAGGCCATCGAGGTCAAGGCCGGTATGGACCTCCTGCGCATCTACAAGCAGTACGGCCACAAGATCGCCCTGATGGGCGGCATCGATGTCCGCCCCGTCGCCAACAACGACCTGCCCGGTATTGAGCGCGAAGTGATGGCCAAACTGCCCTTGGTCATGGGCAATAACGGCTTCATTTTCCACAGCGACCATTCCATCCCGGAGTCCACGGACTACGAGACCTACCAGTACTTCCTCAATCTCGGCCGCAGCGTCGGTAAATATAAAGACTGATCTACCCCAACCCCCAAAAGGAGCACTCATGACTGATTTCATCGCCCTACAAACAGCCATCATCAAAGGCAAGCGCGACGACGTCAAAGCGATTGTAAACGCCGCTCTTGAGGCCAAGGAAGACATCAATGCCCTCCTCGACAAGGGCATGATCCCCGCCATGCGCGAAATCGGCGAGCGCTTTTCGCGCAATGAAGCCTATGTGCCCGAGCTGCTCATCGCCGCGCGCGCCATGCAGGCCGGCTTGGCCATCATTGAGCCCGAATTGGCCAAGAGCGGCCGCAAATCCCTGGGCAAGATTGCCATCGGCACCGTCAAGGGCGACCTCCATGATATCGGCAAGAACCTCGTCGCCATCATGCTTAAAGGCGCCGGCTACGATGTCATCGACCTCGGCGTCAACTGCGATATCGCTAAGTTCCAAGACGGCGTCAAACAGGGCGCACAGATCATCGCCTGCAGCTCCCTGCTGACCACCACCATGGCCTACATGAAGGACATCGTCACCCACTTCAAAGACCAGGGCGTCAAAGTCATCATCGGCGGCGCGCCCGTCACCAAGGCCTTCGCAGAAGAAATCGGCGCCAATGGCTTCAGCGACGACGCCAACGGCGCCGTCAAACTCGTCGACGGCTTCCTCAAAGCCTAATGGGCTGATGGCCTTGGCCGCGCGGCTGCGTGAAGAGATCGCGCGGCCTTTTTACAGTTGGCCGAAGCGGACGCTGATGGCCAGTGCCGGGTCCACCGGCACTTTGACGCGTTTGGTGCCTGCCGGCTCGACGACTTTCGGCGTTGGCCGCGGTAGCTTGCCGGCAAACTGCGGCAGCCACTGCGCCTCGGCCTGGAGCATTTCCGTCGCCATGGCGCGGATTTCGGCCGGCGTGAGCGCCGCTGCAGTCAGCGGGTCCAGTGCGCATGCCCACACCACGGCTTCGGGATCGCCACTGATCGCCGCCTGTACGGCCAGGCGCTGCACGCTGATGTTGCTCGTGTTTAGGGCCGCGCATTGTGCGGGCAGCTCGCCCACCGTCGTCGGATGTAGCCCCGAGCCATCGGCGAATACCGGCACTTCCACGCAGCAGTCGGCGGGGAGATTGCTGATGAGACCGCGATTCATGACATTGCCATTGAAGCAGAAATTACGCCGGCAGGCAATCGCTTCAATGATGTACGAGCCGTACTCGACACTTCGCGCCGGCAATTCGATGGGTTCGTCCTTGAGCATGTCCACGCCGTCGTATTTCTTGGCCAGGATGCGGCTCCACTTCAGGCACGCCGCAGTCTCGCCGCCAAAATTGGGCTCGTCGCAGTAGGTCGCCATGCCCAGGGCATTCTTGCGGAAGTAGGGCAGGTACTCGGACAGATGCCCCGTCGACTCGGTCATGAAGTAGCCGAATTGCCGGAAGACCTCGCCGCGCACTTTTTCGTTCGCGTAGTACTCGGGCTTGTCGAAAAGGTCGCGCAGGGCTGGGTAAAGGTTATGTCCCCGGTGCTCGAGGCGGGTGAACCACGCCATGTGATTGATGCCGGCGCAGACATAATCAATGTCGGCCACCGGCAATTCCAGGTAGCCGGCGATTAGTCTGATAGTCGTCTGCACGCCGTGGCACAGCCCCACGCACGCAATGCCGGTGTCGGCTAGCGACCAGCACACCGTCGCCATGGGGTTGACGTAGTTCAGCAGGAGCGCCCGCGGACATATTTCACGCATGGCCAGCGCCAGGTCGCGCATGACCGGCACCGTGCGCAGAGTCCGGAAGATGCCACCCGGGCTGAGCGTATCGCCGATGCACTGGTCGACGCCGTATTTCAGCGGTATCTCAATGTCCTGCTCGTAGGCCGCATGGCCACCGACCTTCAACGTGCAAATAACAAAATCCGCGCCACGCAACGCCTCGTCCCGCGATGTCGTGACTGAAACCGCTGCGTCGATGCTGTACTTTGCAATGACCTTGTCAATAAAACGCTTCACGCAGGATGTGTGGCGGGTGGACGGCGCCATCAGGCTGAAATCAACGTGGCCAAGACCCTCAATCTGCATGATGTCGAGCATTAGGGTTTTGCAAAACACCAGACTGCCGGCGCCAATAATCGCTACTTTCATCTCACCTGCTCCTAAGCTGTAATAAGGGGTAACCACGGCCTCAACTATGTTGGGCTGCTACCATTAACAAACCACTAAAATATGCAGCCGCATACAATAATACCCATTCCACGATGCGACTGATCTGCGAAGATGGTGCTGTCGCCCCTGGCGGTCCGGGCTGTCTGATCGGTCCGATCCGTCCGATGACTCAGTCGATGGCAGTCGATAGCAGTCGATAGCAGTCGATAGCAGTCGATAGCAGTCGATAGCAGTCGATAGCAGTCGATAGCAGTCGATAGCAGTCGATAGCAGTCGATAGCAGTCGATAGCAGTCGATAGCAGTCGAGGGCAGTCGAAAGCAGTCGAGAGCAGTCGAGAGCAGTCGAGAGCAGTCGATAGCAATCGACGGCTCTGGCGATGTCCGATCCGGGCGCATCGGCCGTCCTGGCGGGGAAACTCGCAAAAAAACCGTCTTTTTGCGGGTTGCGGGCTTGCGCAATGGCGAATGCGTGGCATAGTAATGCTTCGCGCCCCCAAAACGGGTCGCAGATCCTTAGTAAAAAAATTATTGGAGAAAGCTGGCCGAGGGGCTTGCAGATCGCCAAAGGCGGTTTACAGTAAGTGACTCGGACGGAATGCTTTGCGCTTGATCCAAACAGACTTTCCAAAAAAAGTTCTGTGTGGG
>JAQWBY010000203.1 GCA_028706165.1 Lentisphaeria bacterium
AGTCGTGGTTATCCTAGTTGTCGGTTATTTTGACTGGTTTTATTTTTTATCGGCGGCAGTCGAAAAGAGAACCTCTTTAAACCAGAAGCTGGAAGAATTACAAGGCCAAATACAGGAAAAAGAAAGATGTCTTTTTTGCTTGTCAAGGGGCGAGTTTTTGACTATTTTTCCTGCGGTTCTTGAAATCAGCCCCCCCCACCGTAGGGGGCCCCCATCCTGTAAGGTCGCGCGCACGAAGCGGGCTGCGCTTTAGCCGTGGTCCACACGGTATCAATGGCTCCTATGAAACCCGCTGCCGCAAAGGTCGGCTGAAATCAAGGTCGGGTGGCTGGGCGGCGATTGGCCGTGGGTTTCCTGCAAATTGTCCCCGGTGTTTTCCCCGCCGGGGCGGCGACTGGCCGTGGGTTTCCTGCAACTTGTCCCCGGGGTTTTCCCCGCCGGGGCGGCGACTGGCCGAGGGTTTCCTGCAAATTGTCCCCGGTGTTTTCCCCGCCGGGGCGGCGACTGGCCGTGGGTTTCCTGCAAATTGTCCCCGGTGTTTTCCCCGCCGGGGCGGTTACTGACCGCTTACGTGGGGCGTAATCGGTCACCCATTGATAATGGCGGCCAAACATGCCGCCCATGTCAGTCCTAGGTAAGCAAATGAGTTCCATTGCCTCTTTTGCCCCAGTCAGCTTCGCCGACTGGGGCAAAAGGGGCCGAGGAACACGAACATGTCGCCGTTGTACCCAGGGCGGCGCACGCTTTCAGCGTACTTGCCCTGGGCTGGACTGTTTCGCGCTTTCAGCGCTTCTGCCGCTTCGCGGCCAGGGAAACGGGCACGTTTGACTCAGCCAGAAGCTCTATGGCTCAATTATCAATAGGTGACCGATTACGAAATGCCGCTGGTCGGGTTGCCGCGCCAGATTGGCAGGTGCCGTCGCGGTGACTAAGTTGTGCGCAAAGACAGCAACCACCCTCTGGCGCGATTCTTACTTGCACCCAAAAAAACTACGCCCGGCTGGAAGGGGTTCCAGCTGGGCGCAGGTGCTGTGGTGCGGTTGTGAGATTCCTACTCAGCGGCCGCGACGTCCGCCTTGGCGGACGGTGACATGATTGCCGCGACTGCGGTCATGGTGGCCGCGACCGCTATCGAAGTGGCCGCTTGAACGGTGGTGGATCACAGGCGCCGGGCGATGATAGACCACGGGCGCCGGGCGATGATAGACCACGGGCGCCGGGCGATGATAGACCACGGGGGCCGGGCAGTATCTGCTGCTGTTGACGACAACCGTGCGTGGGCGGCAGACGGGTTCGGTCACAATCACCGTGCGTGGGCGGCAGACGGGTTCGGTCACAATCACCGTGCGCGTCGGCTGTGGCGCAACCACGACGGTCTTGGGCGATGCCGCGTAGAGGATTGTGCCTATGATGTCTACCGCCAGGCGCAGGTCTGGATGGCGCTCACGGTGATGACCGCCGGCCTGGACATTGCTGGCCATCAAGACGCCGGCGCCAAGAACGAGAGCTGCAAAATAAGTTGTGTGGTGTTTCTTCATGGTCGTTCCTCCTGGGTTGGTATGTCCTGCTACTACTGATTACGCAAACCTTGGTGGCCGCACTTTGGCGATCACTAACCATGAAACGCTGGTTTGAAACAAATATTTGAAACGAAAGTTTTATTTTTATTATTCTCTGAGAGCTTTTCCATCTGCCCCGGTTGGGCTTGGTAGCCGGTAGTCAATGCACGCCATTTTGACTCGGCCTGGGTGCTTAAAGTGGCATGGCCTTTTTGACGCGTTGTTTGAATTTTTGCCAGCGTTGTTCCTTGAGGATGCGGTGGGGGCAGAATTTGCCGCTCCAGTCCTGGTGGGTTCGGAGATCGTCCGTCGTAAGGCCGTGAATCTTGAGGAGCCAGGCGGCGAGATTGACGGCATTTTCTTCGGCGCGGGTGTAAAGCTGTGCGTTATGCGTGATGCAGGTACTGCGGCAGATTTCGATGGCGATGCTTTTCAGATTTCCGTTGCCGCGGCCGTCGCCGGCGTGCCAGGCGTGCTGGTCATGGCGCATGATTTGAATAGCGCCGTTTTCGTCGACGGCGTAGTGAAAGGAAATGTATTTGTTGTCGCGTCGGCGATTAAGGTAGTCTCGTTCAGCGCGTGCGGAGGCGTCATTGGCGGTGTTGTGGATGGTGATGGTGGTGACTTGGGGCATTTTGCCGGGCAGTTTGTATTTGCGGTTATAGGCGTTGTCGTCGAGGAGCATCACCGTGACGGGGACGCCATTGCGGAGCACGCTGCGGTGATTGCGGGTGGCCAGCGGTGGTGAACTGGGGCTGATGCAGCCGCTGAGGGTGGCGGCCAGGGTGGTTAGGAGCAGGGCCACTAGGGGGAGGTGGGGTGGATGGCGCGGGCTGTTATCAGGGCTTGGTTCAGGGGGGGTGTCGGCAGGCGTTGGCGCGGATTTTTGAGGTGAAAAGTTCGGCAGGTTTTTGACTGGGCAGTTTTTGCCGCAGGATTGGCAGCAGCCGCTGTCGCAGCCATCGGCGGAGCCTTTCAGAACGCGACGCGCCTTGCGGATGCCGATGGCGATGATGATGATGGCGATGCCGAGGACGATGAGGTGTTCAATGGCCATGGTGCGCTCTCCGCTGGATGACAAATGGAATACTGGTTGATTGGCCGACAGTGGCGGGGCCGGGTGGGCGCTGGGTGACAAATGGAATATGGGTTGATTGACCTGCACGCGCCTGCACGCGTGTTTGCCGATCTATGGCTAATGGGGGTTGGCAACGGTATAGTATACGTTCGTTGTAGAGCGTGCACGAATCAACCGAGGCATAATTGACGGGGCATCGCGCCCGATGTCAGCTAATAATGGAGACGGCCGATTATGGTGATGAACCCAGAATGGCGGCGGCGTGTGGACCATTGGCGGAATTACCTGCCGAAAATCTTTTACAGTGCGGTGGGTGACGTCGCTTTGGAGTATTTTGTCACTGGCGAGTCGATGCGGCCGGCCGAGGCGCAGACGCGGAGTTTTCTGGCGATTACGCCGGGAACGACGTGGGGTGAGGAATGGCAGCTGGGCTGGTTCCGCGGCAAGGTGGTGGTGCCCCCGGCGCTGGTTGGGCAGCGGATTGTGCTCAAGCTGGAGACGGGCGGCGCGGAGTCGATCATCTGGGTTGACGGCGTGGCTCGCGGCGCTCGCGACCACAGCGGTCGCGAGCTGTTGTTGACTGCTGAGGCTCGTGGCGGCGAGGAGTTCAACATTTTGGCGGAGACCTTTGCGGGCAACCGACGCAACTGCGGTGGTGGGCCGCATCCCGAGTGGTTTGCGCCGGTGGCCGGCACGCCGCCGACGGTGCAGCTGGGGCGGACGACCTTCGGCTGCTGGCATGAAGAGGCGTTTCAGTTGTGGCTGGATATGGAAACGCTGACCCAGCTGCGCGATGGCATCCTCGATCCGCATTCGTTGCGCCTTGCCGAGATTGACGACGCGCTGCAACAGCTGACCCTGGTGGTGGATTTTGAGCTGGCTGAGGATGCACGCGACGCGAGCATCCGCGCCGGTCGGGAATTGCTGCGGCCGTTGCTGGCCTGCCGCAATGGCTCGACGGCGCCGCTGATGCACTGTTTTGGGCACAGCCATATTGACGTCGCCTGGCTGTGGCCGTTGGCGGAAACCGAGCGCAAATGCTGCCGGACCTTCTCCAACCAGCTGGCGCTCATGGACGAGTATCCCGAGTATAAATTCCTGCAAAGCCAGGCGTATTTGTATCGCCGCACGCGGGAGTTGTATCCTGATTTGTATGAGCGGGTGCGCGCGGCCGTAGCGCGCGGGCAATGGCTGGTCGATGGCGCGATGTGGGTGGAGGCCGACACGAATATCAGCGGCGGCGAGGCGCTGATCCGGCAGTTCCTGCACGGCAAGCGTTTTTTTCGCGAGGAGTTCGGAGTCGAGAATGAGCTGATGTGGTTGCCGGACGTCTTTGGCTACAGCGGCGCCTTGCCGCAGATCATGGCCGGCTGCGGCATCAAGTGGTTCTCGACCCAGAAGATATTCTGGACCTACAATGGTGGCGATCCTTTCCCCTACAATACGTTCTGGTGGGAGGGCATAGATGGCACGCGGGTGCTGTCCTATCTGCATAACGACTACAACTCCGAGACCAAGCCGCAGGCGGTGTTGGCCCGCTGGCGCGAACGGGTTCAGAAGGATGGTTCGCACAAGGGGCGGCTGATGCCTTTCGGGTATGGCGATGGTGGCGGCGGGCCCACGCGCCTGCACCTGGAGTACCTGCGACGGGAAGGCGACTTGGAAGGCCTGCCGAAGTGCCGAATCGCCGAGCCGGCGGAATATTTCCGCGATATGGCCAGCGATGGTCTGCCAACTTGGGTTGGCGAGCTGTATTTTCAGGCGCATCGGGGCACCTACACTGCGCAGACCAAGACCAAAAAAGGCAACCGCGACAATGAGCTGGCGCTGCGCGAGCTCGAATGCTGGGGAGCAATCGCCGAACGCCTGCAAGGCCGGGCGTACCCACTGGCGGAAGCGGACGAGCTGTGGAAGAACGTGCTGTTGAATCAGTTTCACGACATTATTCCGGGCTCGTCCATCCACGAAGTCTATGTGGAAGCCGAGGCGCTGTATGCGTGGACGCTGGCGCGGGTGCGGGAGTTGACGGCGGCGACGCAGACGAGCTTGGTTCATGACGACGATGCGGCGCTGACCCTGTTCAACTCGTTGTCCTGGGAGCGCGACGCGATGGTCGAGATTCCTTTTGCGGCCGCCTGTGACGAAGCAGGCGCAGCCTTGCCGGTGCAGACGCAGGACGGACGCCATTTCGCCCTGGTCCGGGCGCTGCCGTCCTGTGGCTGGACGACGATCCGTTGCGGTGCGCACGCGCCGGCGGTCGCGGCGGAGAATTCGCTGCGGGCGACACCGACGACGCTGGAGAACGACCTGATGGTCTTCACCTTCAACGCGCTTGGCGAGCTGACCAGCGCTTGCAGCAAGGCCGATGGTGCAGAGTACTTGGCGGCGCCGGCCAATGTGCTGCACTTGTACAAGGACGTGCCCAGTTCCTACGACGCTTGGGATATCGACAGCATGTACAAGAAGACGCCATGCGATTTTGTGCGCGAGGCGACGGTGACTGTCATTGCCCAAGGGCCGGTATATGCGGCGCTGCGCGTCACGCAGAAACTGCATGAATCGGAATTGACGCAGGACATAGTGCTGCGGGCGCACTCGCGGGTGCTGGAATTTCGCACCCGGGTTGAGTGGCGCGAGAGCCACAAGATGCTCAAAGTGGCCTTTCCCGTGGCAGTTCGGGCTGAGGATGCCCTGCACGAGGTCCAGTTCGGACATGTTCGTCGCCCGACCCACGCCACGCGGCCGTACGACGCGACGCGTTTTGAGGTGTGCAATCACAAATGGACGGCGCTGGTCGAGGAAGGCCGTGGCGCGGCAGTGCTCAACGACTGCAAATACGGCGTGAATGTGGATGGCAATAGTATTAATCTGACGCTGCTGCGCTCGCCGCTGGCGCCGGATCAGACGGCGGACAAGGGCCAGCAGGATTTCACCTACGCCTTCTGCTGCTGGCAGGGGCCATTCCTGACCAACAATCCGATTCATGCCGCCTACGAACTCAATGTGCCGGTCGCGGTCTGCGCCGGCAACGGTGGCCACCAGGAAATCGTCAGTATTTCCGCTGCCAATGTGGTGCTTGAAAGTCTCAAGCCGGCCGAAGATGGTTCCGGTGACGTCATTGTGCGTCTCTACGAGAGCGTCCGGACGGCGACGGCCTGCGAGCTGCGGGTGGCTCTGCCCTACCGTTCGGTGCAGGCGACGAATATGCTGGAGAGTAACGGCGTTGCTGTTCCCACCCGTGGCGCGGTGATACCCTTGCAGTTCCGGCCTTTTGAGATTAAGACACTGCGGCTGGTGATGGCCTGAGGGCATCAGACTACCGACCGGCGTTGGTGAAAGAGTGGTATATGAACAGGGAAAACGACTTGGCTGCCTTGGATGTCCTCCATGTCACAGAGGCTTGTGGCGGTGGCGTACGCAGGCATCTGCGCCTGATCATACCGGCCTTGCAGGCCCGTGGCGTGCGTTGCGGCCTCTTTGCCTTCGGCAGCCGCGACGAGGCGGATTTTGCCGATGACTTGTCGGCTCTTTCGGTATTAGGCTGTGACGTCAGTTTTCGTCATCATGAAGGCAATGGGCTCGGCGAGTATTGGGGCAGTTGGCGTGCGTTGCGAGCACTGATTGCGGCTCGGCGACCACGGGTGCTGCATTTGCACGCCGGGGTGGCGGGGGTGCTTGGGCGTTGTGGATGCCGGCCCTATCCGGATCTGCGCATCGTGTATTCGCCGCATGCCTTCGCTTTCCACCCGTCTTTGCCGAAGCTGCGCAACTGTGCCGTGCGGGGCGTCGAACGGCTGCTGGCCTGCAATGTCGATGCTTATGTCTTCGTGGGGCGCTCGGAGATCGCGGATGCGAACCTGCTTGGCTTGCCACCGGAACGATTCCAGCTGGTGGAAAATGGCCTTCCCGACGATTATTGCGCGACGCTGCTGGAGCCAGCGGCAGCCCGCCACAAGCTGGAGATTGCGCCGGGCACCATAGCGGTTGGCGTGCCTTGCCGGTTGGTCCGCCAGAAGGGCCTGGGCGTTTTTCTGAGCGCTTTTGCACAGGTTGCCGAGAAACATCCTGCCGTGCAGGTGTTGTTTTGTGGCGATGGCCCCGAGCGGGAGAACCTGCAGCGGCAGGCAGAGAGCTTGGGCTTGTCCGGCCGGGTGCGTTTTCTTGGGACGGTGCCGGATTTGTCCAGGAAACTCACGGCTTTTGATTTGGCCATGCTGCCGTCGTTTTATGAAGGGCTGTCTTATGTGCTGCTGGAGTGCCTTGGCGCGGCCGTGCCACTGCTGGTAAGCGACATCTTGGCGAATGTCCCACGGCCGGAATTCCGGGAATGCCTGGAGACTTTTCGGGTCGGCGATGTTGGTGACTTGGCCCTGCGGCTGGATTATGGCCTGGAACACCTGGAACTGATGCGCGGCAAGGCCCAGATCGGCGCGGAGCTCATCCGTAGTGAATTTATGCTCAGTAGCCAGGTGGGCAAACTGGCGCTGCTCTATAAACGCCTCGCGCGCAAATGCCATGGCAATGGCGCCGCGGCGAGCATCGCCGAGAACGAGGCAAAGTAAGCTGGGCGCAATGCTCGATCTGCGTGGTGTG
>JAQWBY010000204.1 GCA_028706165.1 Lentisphaeria bacterium
AACTGGCCTACAAGGACGACCCGGCCATCGCCCTCATGGAATTCGCCAACGAAAACGACCTCTTCACGCAAAAAGTCACCCTGGAGCCCTACCGCACGCGCTTCGAAGCCATGTACCGCGCCTGGGCCGCCGAACGGCAGATCACGCTTCCCGATGGTACCATCGACTTCACGGTCACCACCGATCCCATGATGCAGTTCTTCATCCACGTCACTGACGAATACCACCGCACCATGGGCGAATTCCTCCGCGGCATCGGCGTCAAAGTGCCCATGACCGGCAGCAACTGGAGCCGCAACGCCGCCCTCTTGTCGTCCGTCGCCAAAACCGATTATACCGATTCGCACGCCTACTGGAACCACCCCAACCGCAATGGCACATTCGGTACCAGCAGTATGCTGCGCAACCGGGGCACCATCATGGATGGGCTCGGCTTCATGCGCGTCGCCGACAAGCCCTTCTTCGTCAGCGAATGGGACGCCCCCTGGCCCTACGAATACCGTGCCGAACTCCCTTTGTGGCTGGCCGCCGTCGCCGCCTTCCAGGACTGGCATGGCCTCACCGTCTACACCTACCGCCACTCCAGTAATGTTCCCATGGAACACGTCAACGGCGCTTTTGAAACGTTCAATGACCCAGCACGTTTCGGCCTCATGCCCATCGCCGCGCTGATCTTTCGCCGCGAAGACGCCCGCCGCGGCGCCGACAGCGACCGCCAGGCCGTAGCTATTCCCATGAGCATGGCCGCCAGCGCCAAGAGCCCCTCCAGCTACAACGTACCGGCCTACCGCGGCCTCGCCGAACTGCGGCCCTTCCACACCCAACTCGTAACGGGCGACAACATACCCGCCGGCGCCTTCGGCCCCGACGCGCCAAGCATCGCCGAAGACCTCCGCCGCAGCAGCAGCGGCGAAATCGTCCGCGACCGCGCCAAAGCGACGCTGACCATCGACACGCCCCGAACCCAGGTCGTCCAGGCTTTCTTCAGCGACGACGTTCCCTCCTTGAGCACCAGCGCCTTAACGGTCAACAGCCGCAATCACTATGCGACCATTGGCCTGAGCTCGCTTAGCGGCGCGCCCATCAGCCAATCCCGGCAGCTGCTGCTGACCACGGTCGGCCGGGCCGAAAATACCGACTTCGCCTACAACCTCATGCGTAACCGCCGCCTCAACGCCGGCAAAGGGCCCATTCTCATCGACCCCATCTGCGCCCAGATCAGCATTGCCACCCAGCAGCAGGGCCTTAAGGTCAAGCCCATCGCCGCCAACGGTCAGAAACTCGCCCCCATTCCCTCCCAGTGGGCCGACGGTAAACTCACCTTCACCATCAGCGAGGCCAACGCCTCACTCTACTTCGCCATCGAAGACTGACCACGACCAGCCGCCCAGCTGCCATGAGCCACCACGACGTTCACCCGCGCCGGCCCATTGGCGGGCCGGACAAAACAAGGCTTCACCAGGTTCAGCTTGCCATCAAGACGTTCACAGCATGCGCGCCGTCCACGACGCCATGCCGGCTTCATGTGTCACGCAGTCGTTGCCGCATCTAACACATCACCGCTCCCAACGTATGCTCCAGCATCATCTACAGGCAGAAATAGTCCTCGCCATGGCCATTGGCGACAAGGCCATCCGCGCCGCCATCATCGACCGCGCCGATTGCGCCCATACCTTCCAGCCGTCCCCACTGCCACCCCATGCCGACTGCGCTGCAATACTCCGGGCCATGCGCAGCGCCATTGCCGCTGCCGGCGCCATTGACGCCGTCGGCATCGTCCTACCCAGCCCGAGCATCGCCGCCGATGATTACGAGACCGGCAGCACCACGCCACGAGAACATGACCTCATCGCAGCTCTACAGGAATGCGACTGGCCCATAGAGCTCTCCTGCGCAATCCCCCTGCGCGTTATCCACCACTGCAACGCCGTGCTCCTCGGCGAAGTCCACGCCGGTGCGGTGCAGGGATGTCGCCGCGCCGCTGCCGTCATCATCGGCCATGGCGGCGTTGACAGCGCCATGATCATTGACGGCCAGCTACTCTGCGACCCGCTCGGGGCACCGGCAGCCATCGTCCGCATCGCCGATCGCCCATGCCGCAACGGCCGCGTCGCCGACACTCTTTGCGGTCGTGCACTACTCTCGCGCATGCCCGACACCCACAGCCTTGCCGAACTTGAAACCCGTGCCCGCGCCGGCGACTTTCGCTGCCAGCGACTCTGGACCGACTTCGGCCTGGACCTCGCCGAAACCCTGCAAGCATGGCAGGCTGACCTCCTCCCGGACCAGATCATCCTCGGCGGCCCCATCGCTCGCGCACTCCCGCTGTTCCGCAACGTGCTGGGCGACTTGCCCGTGGTCGCCGCGACGTTGCCTGACGCCGCGCTCGTTGGCGCCGCCACAATCTTCGCCTGAACCCAGCGCAGCTCCGTACTGCCGCCGCCACCACCACAATGCGCCCCCCTTGCACGCATTGACAATGTCAGCGGTCCTTTACGATCAATTCGCCGCTACCACTTGTAATCGACAAAGAAAAATAGTAGAATCAGAACTGACTAGCAAAAAGGTAGTCTATTCCAGCTTGAGAGTGTTATAATTTCATGGGGGCACGTATTTTCAACGGAACAAGGGGCGGGTGGGTGAAGAAAAATATAGGTAATCCATCAGGCGCGGGTAATACATCGCAGCCTCAAGGCCGCGACGCGCTCTTCTATGTTCATGTCGTCTTGGCGCTGATTGTCACCATTGCCGGCTGCCTTTACACAGGCATGGCGGTTCACGCCTGCAATCGCAAGATGCGAGACGACTTGCTGACGCGAACTCGGGTCATCGCCTCAGCCGTCAACGCCGACCGCGTCAAGAGCCTCAGCGGCTCGGCTAGTGACCTCAACACAGCCCCGTATCGGCGCCTCAAAACACAGCTTTACACCCTCAAGCAGGCCTACGCCGACATCCGTTTCATTTATATCATGGGCAGGACTGCCAACGGCGACATCTTCTTCTTCATTGACAACGAAGCCGTCGATTCGCCAGACGTCGTGTCGCCGGGACAGCCCTACCCCGAGGCGTCGCCACTTTTTCGCCAGGGCCTCGCCCAGTGGCTGGAAGTGGTCGACGGTCCAATCAACGACCAATGGGGCACCTGGTTTACGGCACTAGTACCCATTCGCGACCCTCTTACCGGTGACCCCCTGGCCGTGCTTGGCGCGGATATCGCCGCCACAACCTGGTACCAGCGCTTGTTATTCGCGGCGCTGCCCGGCGCCGGCATCACCCTGCTGATACTTCTGATCATCGGCATCGGCGCTTCCCTCCACGAACGCTACCGTAACCAGAACACTCCCGCGGCCAAACACCAACACCTTATCGAACCAGGCTTGGTCGCGTGCATCGGAGTGGCGCTGAGTATCTTCACGGCCTCTCAAGCGCACCTCGGCGAACGCCAGCAACGCGAGCAAATCTTCAATCAGGTCGCCGAAGGCTTCACCAGCCTCATTGCCAAAAACATCAACCTTATCCGTTTCGCCGAACTCGAAGGCCTCGCCAGCTTCCTCCAACACAGCCCGGACATTACCCGGGAAGAATTCCATCTCTACGCCGGCCATCTAATCAAAAATTCCCTGGTGCAGGCATGGGACCTCATCGGCATCGTCCCCCACGACGAACGCCAGGCTTTCGAAGAAGAAATGCACCGCCAGGGCGTCAGCGATTTCAGCATCTGGGACTATGGCCCCGACGGCCAGAAAGTCCCCGCCGCCGACCGCCCCTATTATTACCCCGTTGTCTTCTTTGCTCCTGAAGCCGGCAACGAAACCGTCCTTGGCTACGACCTGGCATCCGAACCCCTGCGTCTCGCCGTCGTCGAAGAAACCCTCGCCACCGGCCTGCCCACGGCTACCGAACCCCTCGTCCTCATCCAAGAATGGGCCGCCCAAAAAAGCATCTTGGCACTGCACCCCGTTTTCGCCGCAGACCGCAGTACAATTAGCGGCTTCGCCTTGGCTGCCATCCGCATGGAAACGCTCCTTGGCCATGACCCGGAAAAGTTCCGCCTGGCGCAGCTCAGCATCGAGTTTCTGCGTCCTGACCGCGAACCCGAGCTGCTGGCACAATCAAAGAGTGAATCCACCTGCACTGGCGGCGTAAAGATCATGCGGCCGCTCTTTGCCTTCGGTCAGGTGCTGGCAATCAGCGCGCAGCCCTGCGACGATTTTATCGCCGCCTACCCGCTGCGCAAAGGCCCGATCGTGTTGTTCTGCGGCATTGGCCTGAGCATCGCCGTCACCGCCATCGTCGCCCTACTCAGCCACCGCAGCGCCGAACTGACCTCACTGGTGCAAATACGCAGCGCCGAACTCAGCCAAAGCGAAGAACGCTTCCACCAACTGGCCGAACAAACCCACACCCTGCACTGGGAATGCGACGCGACCGGGCTGATCACCGCCATCGGCTCTGAATCCAAGGCTATCACTGGCTACGGACCCGACGAAGTCATCGGCAAAATGCACGTCTTCGATCTTTGCCCCGAAGCTCAACGCGAGCAGTTCAAAGAAAAGGTACTCACCGCCTTCGCCCAGAAACAAATTTTCAACGAGGTACTCAACCCACTAGAAACCAAGGACGGGCGGACCATTGTCGTGTCCACCAGCGGCATGCCCATCACCACCGACAAGGGCAACCTCGTCGGCTATTACGGCTCCGACCGCGATGTCACCGAGCGCGAAAACATGACCGCCGAATTGGAAAAAAGCCGCTGCGCCGCTGAAGCCGCTAGCCACGCCAAAAGCGAGTTCCTCACGAACATGAGCCACGAAATCCGCACCCCCATCAACGGCATCGTTGGCGTCGCCGACCTGCTCAGAGAATCCGGCCTAACTGAGGAGCAAAGTGAATTCGTCGATATCATCAACACCAGCAGTCAGCTCCTGCTCGAACTCATCAATGAAATATTGGATTTTTCGCGCATTGAGGCCGGTCGCCTCACCCTGATGCCGGATGATTTCGCTCTCGATCGGCTGCTGGAGGATATCTGCAGCTCGCTGGCGCTGATCGCCCACAACAAGAACATCGAACTGTACTGCCATATCGAACCACATACGCCGCTCATTCTCCATGGCGACGATTTCCACCTCCGCCAAATCCTGGTCAATCTCTGCGGCAACGCCATCAAATTCACCGAAAAAGGTGAGGTCTGCATCAGCGCCCACTCCGATGGCCAGCGCGATGGTAAGGAGCTCATCCATTTCTCCGTACGCGACACCGGCATCGGGATTCCTGACGAGCAACAAGCCCGCATCTTCGAAACTTTCTCCCAGGCCGACTCGTCCATCAAGCGCCGCTATGGCGGTACCGGCCTGGGCCTGGCCATCGTCAAACGCCTGGTCGAACTCATGGGCGGCGAGATCAAACTCCAAAGTCAATGCGGCGTCGGCTCGGAATTCTATTTCGTCATTCCCTTGACACCCCAGCCCCAACAAAGCCCCCCGCCAACGCCGCCAGATGCGTTCAGGCGTTGCCAGGCCCTCGTCATCGAAAGCCACCGCGGTCTGCGCATGAGCCTGAAAAGCCGACTGCGCAACTGGGGCATCTCGGCAACCCCGGCAGCAACCATCGCCGATGCCTTGGAAATCATGCAACTGGGTGATTTCCAATCGCCATTCGACCTAGTCCTTCTCGATTTGGAGCTGATTGACTCCAGACAGAATAATCAACCCCTGGTGGATTTGCAGGGCAGCCCTTGGACGGCCAGCCGCATTGTCGGTATGGCCCACGTCGGCAGCCCACAGGCCGCACACTACCGCAATTCGCCGGCTCTGGCCGCATTTGTCCACAAGCCCATCAAAAACAACGATCTGCTCAAGGCCCTTACGCTCGCCCTGGATACTCAAGCCAAACCCACCGCCAACACCGACTGCCCCGCCGACGCTACCCCGCAAAACCACACGGCGACAATTCCTGAAACCGCAGCTGCTCCAGCTGCCGAGGAAGAAGCACCCGCCATCCTCCTCGTCGATGACAACGAGGTCAATCAGAAAGTCGCACTGGCTATCATCAAGAAAATGGGTCTGTGCGTCGATGTCGCCAGCAACGGCAGGCAGGCTCTTGATCTGCTGGCCAGCAAAAACTACCGCCTGGTTTTGATGGATGTGCAGATGCCCGACATGGACGGCCTGCAGGCCACGCGTATCATTCGCGCTCAGGACGCCACCGCCCTTAACCGAAACGTGCCCATCATTGCCATGACTGCCCACAGCGCCGAAAATTATCAACAGCAATGCCAGGAAGCCGGCATGAACGACTATATTTGTAAGCCCATCACCGCTAGTAAGCTGCGTGAAATCATCGCGGGCTGGCATATAGGCAACCAGCAGAGCTGAACTCTGCACGTCGCGCCGCAGTAAACACCCCAACGCCAATTACCAGTCCTCCACACACATGACGCAAGCGCCGCCCCCAGTCATCACCATCCCAACACCGGACTACCGTCCACTGCGCCGCTTTCGCCACCACCTTGAGCTGAAGCTGATCGCGCTGATCCTGGCGCTGGCCTTGGGATACAACTGCTTGGCAGTCCTGTTCTACCAGCGACAGATGAAGCAAGACATGCTCACCAAGGCCCGCCTCATCGCCGCAGCCGTCGACGCCAATGTCGTCGCCGATTTCCAAGGCACGGCCACCGATATGGAAAGCCCTACTTTCCATCGCCTCCTCAACCAGCTTATCGCCATCAAAAATATCTACGACGACATCCGCTACATCTACATCATGGGCAAAAATCCCGACGGGTCGGTCTTCTTCTATCTGGACAACACGCCTGTTGACGACGATGACTTCGATCCGCCCGGCCTGGTCTACGACGAAGCCACGCCGGCCTTCCGCGCCGCCGTGGAAACAGAGCACGATCTTTTGGAAGGCCCCACCAAAGACCAGTGGGGCACCTGGTTCACCGCCATGGTGCCCATCCGTGATCCCCAGGACGGCCACGTTGTCGCCTCGCTGGGCATCGATATCGCCGTCAGCACCTGGCTGCAACGCCTGCTGTGGACGCTCATGCCCAGTTCAATTCTGGCCGCAGCGCTCCTCCTGGTCGTCTTTTTCGGTCGCCGCCTGTTCCCTCAGCCTTACGCCACCACGCCAGCGCGAAAAATGCGCATCAAGGTCCCCGAACGAGTCTTCACGGCTGCCATCGGTCTGGTCATCACCGCCTTCGTCGCTTGGCGCGTACACA
>JAQWBY010000205.1 GCA_028706165.1 Lentisphaeria bacterium
GGCAGAAGCGCTGAAAGCGCGAAACATACCAGCCCAGGGCAAACACGCTGAAAGCGTGCGCCGCCCTGGGTACAACGGCGACCATGTTCGTGTTCCTCGGCCCCTTTTGCCCCAGTCGGCGAAGCTGACTGGGGCAAAAGGGGCAATGGAACTCACTTGTTTACCTGGGATTGACATCGGCGGCATGTTTGGTCGCCATTATCAATGGGTGACCGATTACGCAACCTGACAGCACATAAAAACAAACGCCGTGGCGCAGGTGTCAATCCCCGCGCCGCGGCGTTATGCTTTCGGGCTATCGCAGCCGTTTTATTTCAAGTCGCTGTCAAAAGGCGCTACCGGCACGCCGGCGCGGTTCACCAGATTCGGATTGGCAATCTTGTGCCAACCAAAGCGCACCCGCTGCGGCGTAGGCACCGCTGGCGAACTGGCAACCAGCTGCTCGTTGACGATCTCAGCGATGGCCTCGTGAAACACGCCGTCCGCGCCAGCGATTTCCACGTGGCTGACAGCCTGACCATCACGAGTCTTCAAGCCATTCGGACGCTGGAAGCTCACCACCACGCGCGAGCCGTCCACCACGCATTCACGGAAGGTCGGCGACATCACACTGTCGTCACCGCGGCCATAACTGCGGTACAGCACCAGGTCGGCAAGGCGTTTCGCCAAGGGCCGTTTTTCCCGGGGATGAATGTCCTCGGCTTCGCCGCAATCCGTGGTGACAATAAAGCCCGCGTGGGGATCATCTTCCGCGAAACGCTGCTGCGCGCGCCAGAAATTCGGCACGCGCGTGGGGTCTTCCTTACCGTAAACGAAGGGCGGAATCTGCACGATGTAGATGGGCATGGCGTCCTGCTCAAAGCACCGCCGCCAGCTATAGGCCAGCGCCTTGAGTTTCTCGCCGTAAATTGCCCCCTCATAATGGTTATCTTCGCCCTGATACCACAACATGCCCTTGACCGCATAAGGCCCGAGCGGATGGACCATGGCGTTATACAAGGCGGTGGACAGGCGCTGCTTGTCCTTGCGCAAGGCCTCGTCGGCTTTGCCCTTCATATCGGCGACATCGGCTTCGACCTTCTCTGCCACCGCCGACAGGCTCTCAATCTGCCGAAATGACTCCAGAGAACTCATGGATTCCACCCGGCAGCCACCCCAGGAGATATTCACCAGCCCAATCGGCACGTCCACGGCCGCCTGGATATCCCGACCGACCAAATAGCCCACTGCCGTGAAACCACCGCTACTGGCCGGCTCACAATGCCGCCACTGCGCCTGCACGCTCCGCTGTGGTTCGCGACTCCACACCCGCGGTATCGGCAACAGGCGCAGCTGCGGATTTGCCGACGCGGCGACGATCTCCTTGCCGCCAATGATCCCGCCCAGACCCCACTGCATATTGGACTGGCCGGCACAAAGCCAGACGTCGCCAACTAGCACGTCATCCAGCCGGATGTCGTTGTCGCCCTTCACCAGCAACTCGCGACCGTCCCTGGCCGCCGGCATGGGCGACAGATTCACCCGCCACGTGCCATCAGCCCCAACCGTCGTCTTGAGCTCCTGGCCCGCAAACTGCACGCTGACGGCCTCACCGGCGCGCCCCCGCCCCCAAATGGGCACGACACTGTCGCGCTGCAACACCATCGCCGAACTCAAAAATGGCGGCAGCTCCACCGCCAACGCCAAACCGCAGCCCAACAGCCACGCCATCGTCAGTAATGTCTTCATCATTTGCAGATAGCCTTTCTATAAATGCGCCGCGCCGTACTTTCGCCCAGCGCGGCGGCAATGTTGATATGACAAGTCCGTCCTCAGAGCTCCAGCATGTAAATGCCACGCCGTCCGTCGTGGATGCTGTCCACGGTCACGGTCTTGCCATCAGGCGACCAACGCGGATGCAGGTCGCAGCGCGTATCGACGCAGTAACCCTTGCTGCGGAAGTGCCGGAAGTGCCCCAGGCGCGTGATGCCACCGGTGGCCACGTCCACCAGCCCGAGCTGCTGGAAGCCAAAGCTGTCCGGATAGCTGTCCGCGAGCATCTTGGTGCCGTCCGGTGAGAAGATGAGGTGGGCCATCGGGCCCATGCCACGCGAAATTCGCGTCGCCTGCAGAGGCATGGTCCGTTCATCGAAGACGACGTATTCAGCGCCCCTGCCGCGCCAGGTCGCGTCAATGAGCACTTCCCGCGGCGTCCGCCCCCATATCTGGTGGGAGATCATGCCATTCCAATAGAAATGCGGCAGCGGGCACATCAGGTCACTGCCATCGATATTCGCCGTGTACATGTGCGTGCGCCAGCTGGGTTCAACTGGATTACTGCATTGCCGGAACAACCACAGCAGCCGGCTGGAATCACAGTTGAAAATCGCGTGGTTCAGCCAAGTGTACATGTCCTCCAGATCAAACGGCACCGGATGTATCGCAATCATCTGCCGATAACTCACAATCAGCTTCACCGCACCCGTGTGCAGGTCCACCAAAAACAGCCCTTCCTGGTCCAAATCCGGCTGGGGCTCCCAGGGCAACACCGCGTCCGCATAGCTGTAGCCCCGTCGCGGTATGCGGCTGAAGTTGAGCGAAACGCCCCAATGACCGTCCGGCGACATCGCGTAAATCGGTACCGCGTACTCACCAACCACGCCCGTGCCAAGCTGGAAAATCCGCGCCACCAGCCGCTGCGAGTCCATGTCGAAATCGTTGTAAATAAAGCAGTCCGGACGGTGTTTCAGCCACAGGCTCATGCAGCCCTGCTGATGACACCAGGCGCGCGTGGACGTCAGGGGCGTGTAGGTCCCGGCCCGATCCACCACACCGATCTCAGCCCGCTCGCCCCGCTCCGGCAGCCGCTCGCATTGGTCAATCCGCAGCGCCAAATGCAGGCTCTGATCGTGATTCCAGGGACAGCGATCGTAATACCCGAAGTAATAATGACCATCCGCCGGCGTCAGGCGACGCCACTCGTACGTGTCGTGAATACGCATCTTGTCTATGCTCCTCAATCATGCTGCCGATCAAGCGGTCACTCTTTGGCTGTACGCCCCGTGCGTAAGTCGTAAGCCCAAAACTGTACCCCGACTCCCACACTTTGCGAGAAGGGCCACGACAGTTTGTCAACAGAGGAGTAATCGGTCACCCATTGATAATGGCGGCCAGGCATACCGCCGATGTCAATCCTAGGTAAGCAAGTGAGTTCCATTGCCCCTTTTGCCCCAGTCAGCTTCGCCGACTGGGGCAAAAGGGGCCGAGGAACACGAACAGGGTCGCTGTTGTCCCCAGGGCGGCGCACGCTTTCAGCGTGCTTGCCCTGGGCTGGTATGTTTCGCGCTTTCAGCGCTTCTGCCGCTTCGCGGCCAGGGAAACGGGCACGTTTGACTCAGCCAGAAGCTCTATGGCTCAATTCTCAATGGGTGACCGATGACACAGAGGACCTCCGCACATTGCTTTATTCCCAGCTGACGCAGATCATCACTGATTGCGAATGCCCCCTTCAGAAAAATCTGCGTTGATCTGCGCAATCTTGAGACCGGCGGCGGCAAATTGTTGATGACGGCGTTACGGATGCCGGAAAATATTCCTCAAATACATCACTATTTTGGGAATACAATCTAGGAAAACCATGCTGTCAAATGCCGTCGATTGCCGTCGATAGCGGTCGATAGCTCTCGATTGCCGTCGAATGCCGTCGATTGCCGTCGATTGCCGTCGATTGCCGTCGATTGCCGTCGATTGCCGTCGATTGCCGTCGATTGCCGTCGATAGCGGTCGATTGCCGTTGAACTGAAATCTGCGACAATCTGCGAAATCTGCGGATAAAAAGAGGATGGATTACTGTGCTTTCAGGAGGTTTGCGATCAACTTGATGGTCATGTAGTCCGTCCAGTAGCAGCTGTGCGCATCGAGGAGCGGTTGATTACCGACGCCGTGTTGTTCGGGTGGGCTATCCTGCACGAAAAGCGGCTCCAGGGGTTCGCTGGAAAAGCGAAAGAACGGCTGAATCGCCAGATAGACGATGGGATCAGAGGGAGAAAAGACATTAAGCCAGTTGCGAAAGGGAAAACGCGGCGTGACTCGCGGCAGCGGCGACCCCATGGTCACCCAGGTATGAATGGGCACATCGCGCTGCTCAAGGGCGTCCAGCGACAACACCGTGCCCCAGCTGTGCCCGATCAGCGACAAATGCCGGTAGCCCTTCTGCTCAAGCGCCAGCAGGCAACTGCGCAGGCTGGCCTTGGCGATGCCGTGCTGGAGCGGGTTGGGCAGCCACGGGATAATGGCCATTGAGAACCCCGACCAGAGAAATTCGTAGTAGTCCTGGTTGTCGATGCGGCCATCAAGACCGCCGGTCAGGTCCTTGGAGTAGCCCGGAAAATGCGGCATGACCCCATGCACGACGACTGTCGCGTTGCTCTTTTCCGCCTCGCGAGTCATGAAATCGGACAAGGAAAAGACGCCCCAAGACAACTCGGTCGCAATCTGCAACGGCACGCGGTAAGCAAAGACAGTTTTGCAGGCGCTGCTCACGTGCGTCCACATGGCCGACATACAGCTGAGCATGGAAAAACAGCCGCCGGGGTCGCAGCGGTTCACCGGGTCGTTCAAGCAATAGGCGTACTTGTGCAGACTCATGGGCTGGCTGAGCTGGCCGGGATGGACATCGCGGGAGATAAACGTCCCCAGTTCCGGCGCATAAAAGCGGCTGCGCAGATAGACCAGCCCCGTGACTGAATCATGCCATTCGCCCGCAAAGCCATGGCCGGGCATCTCACGCGCGGGCAACAGCGGCACGCCACGCGCGTCATAGCCCTGGCGGACTCGCGTAGCGCCGGACCGCTCACAGGTCACCGTGCCAAGACGGTCACCAGCATAGTGCCACGCCTCGCCATCGGCGCCGTAGCGCGCCACCAACTGCCCGTTCTGCACAAAAGACTGCAGTGACTCATCTGCCGTTCCTTCCAACAACTGGCATTCGAGCAGCACCGGCATGCCGCCCGGCTCGGGCGGCGTCATCACCAAGCGATAGCGACTGCGCTCGACAAGCTGGTTCTGCCGCCGTTCGCGGGTGCAGCCGCTGAGTATTCCCCGGACATCATAATCGTAGAAGATCGACCAGTGCACTGCCCCCGACGCCGCATTGGGCTGGTCAATATGCACGGCGGCCAACCGGTTCTCGGCGTCCCAAGTGTAACGCCGTTCATCGGGATACGCTCCACCGGCGACGCGGCTGAGCAACGACCCATTGGCATCCCAGCGGTAAAGAACCTGGTAGCTCTCCGCGGCATTCTGCACGTCTTCTTGCAACAGGCGGTCATTGGCGTCGTACTCAAAGGCCCTGACGGTCATGGCGCCGCGTGCATCTGTATGAACAGTCTTGACGCGATTGCCCACCGCGTCGTAACTGCTCTCTTCACTGTAGCAGAAAGCGGCCAGACCCTCGCACCAGGACTCCTCCCGGCAAAGCCGTCCCAGCGCATCATAGCGGTAGCTCCGCCGCCGTTCGTAGCGTTGCCTGCCGTCATCGCTCCAGCTATCCAAGGCACTGACGCAACGGCCGGCAGCGTCATACTCGTAGCTGCTTTCCTGAGGCACTGCCTGGTTGCCGTCGTCGTGGTGGATGACCGTGACCAATCCCCGCCCGTCCACGGCGAAACTGCTCACGGAACCATCCGGGCGGCTGAGCCGGCTAAGATGGCCGGCTTTGTCGTACTCGAAGCCGTACTCGTCTGGTTGGCTCAGCTCGCGACCGGCCGCCTTGTGCACGACCATCGTGGCCATGGCCCCGCCTGCATCGTAGGTATAACGCAGGTCCGTATTATCCGTCCGTTGTCTGATCAGCCGCATATCAGCATCGTATTCGCGCTGCAGGACCACCCCAGCGTTGTCCTGACGCAAAATACGGCCGGCGGCGTTGTATTCACAAGCCAGCAATGATTCGATAACATCGTCGTCACCGGCAGCCAGCGTGATGGCCTCGCAGCGGCTAAATGCATCATAGCGATAGCGATACAGCAACTCGCTGGCGGCATCGCCCGCAGTCAGCACCCGTTTCTCGCAGAGATTTCCATGCGCGTCATAGCTGTAAGCGATGCGGTTGCCCAAAAAATCGCTGCGACGCGAAGGCAGCCGGCCGCCGCTGTCGTAGATCGCCGTGCATTCCTGCCCCAGGGGCAGGCGCTGCTGGCATTCGCGGCCAAATTCGTCCACCACGAAATCATGCCGCCGCCCCAGTGGGTCGATAATAGCCGACAGCCCCAGCGTCGCATTGTACTCGTAGCTGTACTCGGCCAGTGCGTCGCTGTCGTCGTCGTCGCCGCCGTCGCTTCTGGCCTTGCCGCCCTGCCTTGGTCGGCGGGCTGCATCATCTCCACCACCATCCTGATCATCGCCGTCGCTTGCGCAAAACCGCACCGACGCCAGCTGGCCGGCGGCCGTGAAGCTGTTGCTGGCAAGCAACCCGACCGGGTTTTGCGTCAACCGTAGCCGGCCCTGCGCATCGTATTCGGTCAACGTGATACCGCCGCCGGGATCAATGACCGCCGTTGGCAACCCGCGTTCATCATAGCTGCATAGAGTCTGGTAGCCGGCGGCATCAATCACGGCCTTGACATTGCCGATGGCGTCGTATTCCCAGCGCCGCCCTCGCCCAGCACCATCATTCATGCCAACGCAGCGGCCATTGGCATCGTACTCAAAATACTGTTCGACACCGGCGAGCGAGCGCACGCTGCGCAGCCGGCCGGCGGCATCATAGTCCCTGGTGGCGCTTGCGGCGCTGCCACCGCTGGCCAGCAACTGACAGCGGTACTGCCCGGCGCCAAGATCATCACGGATCACAGCGACGTCATTGAGCAGCTCCAGGCTGATGAGCCGCCCGCAGGCGTCAAAATGCCTGCGTTCGGCCTGGGGAAAGATCAAGAGCTCGGGCGGCTGCTCTCGCTGGTTCTCAAAAAGTGTGAAGGGGCCGGCCGCCAGCACCTGCTGCCCGGCGGCATCGTAAACAAAACGCCAGAGAACGCCGGCAGTATCCCAGGTTTCGACCACGCGGTCCATCGCGTCGAAGCGCCGGTTCATGCATTGGCCGCTGCTCGCGTCCTCCTGAACAGCCCGCCCGCGATAGTCATAGCTTGTTTTATGCCAATTGTTTAGTGAATCGTATCTATTAGTCGGCCGTCCCGCATCGTCATAGTCGGCGGCGACGCTGAGTTCACTGATCTGAGAACTATCAT
>JAQWBY010000206.1 GCA_028706165.1 Lentisphaeria bacterium
AGAGATTCTACCCAGTCGTGCATGAGGTGATTTCCTTTTTCAGTGGCAGAGGCGACAAGTCGATAAAGGGCGGCAATATACACGCAAGCAGCCGGCTGGTCACGGCGAAGGCCTGATTTTGTTTTCCGGCGAAACGCCGTGGTCTTGGCGGCTGCGTTCGCCGGTGGCATTGCCGCCGACGAGGTGCAGGCCGCCATCGACATAGAGAATCTGGCCAGTGACGGCCTGTGCCTGGGCGAGGAACAGACAGGCGGCCGCGACGTCCTCTTCAGTGCTGCGTTCTCGGCTGGGGATGTTGTGGATGAGTGCCACCATGCGTTCGGGGGGGACGCCGGGGGGGGGCAGGACCAGTCCGGGCGCGACGGCATTGACGCGGATGGCCGGCGCCCATTCGCAGGCGGCGGCCTCGGTGGCGTCGCGGAGGGCCTTTTTGGCCAGTGCGTAGGCGCCGGCCTGGGGATCGACGGCATTGACACGCTGATCGAGAAGGTTGATGATGCAACCGCGTCGGCAATGCAGTGCAAAGGCGCGCATGAGCGCGAAGGGGGCGAAGAAATTGATGGCGAAGGCGTTGGCCATGGCCTGCTGATCGCAGTCGCGCAGGGGGCGCCGCGAATAGTGCGAGGCGTTGTTGATCAAGCAGTCTATGCTCAAGCCCTGGGCAAGAAGGTCGGGTATGAGTTGCGCCGCTGCGCCAAGATCAGCCAGGTCGGCCTGGACCAGCCGATGGCCACGGGCTTCGCCGCCGAGCTCGGCTAGGAGCTCGTGGGCGGCCGTGGCTGAGTGCCGGTAGTGAATCACCACGCGGTCGCCTTGCGCGGCAAAGGCCTTGGCGATGGCCCGGCCGATGCGCAGAGCCGCGCCGGTGATTAGCACTGTCGATGGCATGTGGTTGCTCCTTCTGCGTCGGGCGGCCGGGTGCTCTCGCGACCCGTGCCCGGGCAGCGGAGAACCCCGGACACGGCGCTAACTGAGGGCCGTTTTGACGATGGTCGCCTGCATGGCGACCTCGGGGAGAAACTCCCAGATGAAACGCTCCGCCAGCGCGCGGCGTGCGGGGGCGCGCTGGGCGTCCCGCAGCAGGAGCAGACTGACGAAGATAAGTGATTCCATGCGGACCATGCGGCGGGCCAGCAGATCGAGTTTGCCGTGGTCGTCCGCGTTAAGCATTTCCAGGCATTCCTGGCTGAGGCGGCGGGCGTCGGCGACGCGGGCGGCCAGGGGGCGGAGCCCTTCGCCGAAGGGCAGCGTCGCCAGCTCGTCCATAACAGGCGCCAGCAGTTGCTTCATGACCCCGCCGATGGCGGCGACGACTTGCATCTGGGTGGTGCCCTCGTAGATATTCATGATGCGCGCGTCGCGGTAGTAGCGTTCGGCGTTGAGTTCGCGCATATAGCCTTTGCCGCCATGGCACTGAATGGCGTCATAGGCGACCTGGTTGGCCATTTCAGTGGTGAAGAATTTGGTCATTGGCGTCAGCAGGTCGGCTAGTCGCCCGTGGGCCTTTTCGGCATTGCGGGTATCGTCATTGCCGGCGCCGGTTTCATTGAGTTGGGCGAGGGCGTCTCGCTTGTCGACGCAAGCGCTGGTTTCGTAGAGGAGCGTGCGGCCGGCGGCGGTGAGTGCGTCCATGCGCGAGAGCATTTCCCAGACGGCCGGGATGTCGCAGAGGGGCTTGCCAAACTGGCTGCGCTTGCTGGTGTAATCCCAGGCGCAACGGCGGGCGGCTTCGGCGACGCCGACGGCCTGCGAGCTGATGGCCAAGCGCGCGCCGTTCATCAGCGACATCACGTAGCGGGTGAGGCCGCGGCGGCGCTGGCCAATGAGCTCGGCAGGGGCGTCATTGAACTGCAGTTCGCAGGTCGGTGAGCCGTGGATGCCCAGCTTGTCTTCCAGACGCGATACGGTGATCTGCGCCGATTTTTCGGCGAGGAAGAGCGACAGACCGCGGCCGTCTTTGGAGCCCTCTTCGGAGCGGGCCAAGACGAGCAGCACCTTGGCGCAGCCGTTGGTGATGAAGTGTTTCGTGCCATTGAGGAGCCACTTGCCGCTGGCCTCGTCATAGCGGGCGGCGAGTTGCACGGACTGCAGGTCGCTGCCGGCATCGGGCTCGGTGAGCGCCATGGCGCCATCGAGTTCGCCGCTGGCGAAGCGCGGCAGAAAGCGGTCCTTCTGTTCGTCGGAGCCGAAGAGGTAGATGGTTTCGGCGATGTCCTGAAGGCCGAAGAGATTTTGCAGGCTGGCGTCGGCGCGGGAGACCATCTCGGTCATCATGCTGTAGACGGTGACTGGCAGATTTAGGCCGCCGTAACGGCGGGGGAGCATCACGCCCATGAGGCCGGCTTCGACCAGCTCGCGCAGATTTTCCTGCGTGCCCGGTGCAAAGACGACGTCGTTTTGCTGCAGGGCGACGCCTTCGCGATCAACGGCCGCGGCCCGTGGCGCAATCTTTTGGGCTGACAACTCGCCGACCTTGGCCAGCCAGCGCTCGTAAAGCGCCAGCGCGGCGTTCTCGTCAACTGGTGCGTCCGGCCGACTGCCGGCTTCCTTGAAGTCATTTTCGCGCAGGCGGCTCAGTTCAGCGACGACCGGCGTTTTGAGATGGAAAGCCAGATCGTGGTTGTCGAGGTAGAAATTGTCGGCCATGCGTCTTTCTCCGGCGGGATGTCTGTTGCCGCGGTGCCGCGCGGTGCTATCCGGGCAACTGTGCTGTCTTGAGGGCGTGTTGCGGAATATTGAAGTCCCCGAGGGGGTATGGCAACTCGTTGAGTTCCTGGCCGTGCATATCGCAGAGCAATGAAGCGAAGATATGCAACTCGTGCAGACTGCCTTCCTGAATGGCGGTGACGGTGAGGTAGCTCAGGATGCAGACGATGATTTCCTTGCGCAGGCACATGTGGTACTTTTCCCGCGGCCAGCGGCGTTGCTCCCAGTTTCGGGTGACGTCAATGACGTTGAAATTGGCGTCAAGGAGGCAGAAGCGGCCTTCGTACATGCAGATGCCGGATGGCCAGCCGCAGAGTTTGCCAATGCGTTGGGCGAGGAGACAGAGCAATACGGCCGATCCGGCGTGGGTTTCCAGCACGTCGCCGATGGTGTAGTATTCGAAGCGCATGCCGAAATCCGGCGGTACGGCGAAGCCCTGGTTGATCATGAAGCTGCGCATCTGCGCCGTGGTGGTTTTGCTGCGGCGGAGAACTCCGGCCAGGGAGCGGGTCTGCTCTTCGAGTTCGTCGATTGTGCGGCGGGTGTCTGCCAGCACATTGATGGCCAGGGCGGCATCCCAAGCGCTAAAATTGGGATTGTCGATCTGGCTGAGGAAGTGGTCGCGCAAGCGCCTGCGGGCGATAACGTTGGAGAGCTGGTGTATGCGTCGGCGCAGTTTGGGATTGTCGCAATCCTGATGCTTGGCGATGAATTTGTCAATGCCCTTCATGCTCAGCAGCGGTTCCATGGCTAGAGAAGCGACTTGGCCTTCGTCGTCATCCAAGAGCTTCAGCAGCGCATTGAGCGTCTGTCTGCTTAATCGCGTGTCGGTCATGGGGAACCTCCGTATATCAAATCCCCTCGTCTATAGCGGCGACCGGGGCGAGAGCTTGTTCTTTGGCCATTTGTTCTTCGTAATGGCTCTTACGCTCCAAGACCTGCTTAATATAGCTTCGGGTTCCCGGAAAACTAATCTTTTCGAGGGTGATTGGCAGGTCTGGGGAGTGCGGCAACCAGAGTTTGCTGACCCGTCCGTAGCCAGCGTTGTATTCGGCCAGTTGGAGGATGTCCTTGGAGACATAATTATCCCAGTGCCGGCCGGCCCAGGCCAGGTACCAGGCGCCAATTTCAATGTTCAACGCGGGGTCCTTGAGTTCTTCAGGGGCGACTTTGGGTCGCGGGTTGCGCTGGCGCCATTCTTCCACCGCGCCTGGCGTGAGCTGCATCAGGCCGATCTCGCCCTTACTGCCGATGCAGGTCGGGTCGAAACGACTTTCTTTCCAGATCACGGCTTTGATCAGCGCCGGCGCGAGGTCGTGGCGAAACGCCGCGGCGGCGATCAGTGGCGCCAGATCCTGTTCGTGCTTCGCGACTGTCCGTTCGCGAAAGAGGAAAAACAACGCGGCAATGCCGCCCAGCATGGCGGCCAGGACGACAACGAAGAGCAACAGGCCGTACAGCATTTTTTGTTTGCGGAGGTGTCGTGACATAATCGCAATATATACCGCGAAAAGGGCTTTTTGTTCGATCGCTCCGACGGACCAACGGTCTTTTATCGCGGACCGATCGGACCGATCGGACGGATCGTCGACTTGATCAGTCGGATCAGCGATCTTTTATCGCGGACCGATCGGACGGATCGGACCAATGCTCTTCACTTCGTGTACCGGCAATGCTTGGTGAGGAGTTGATTTGTGACCGTTAGCGTGACCATTCGCCGAAGTTTTGAGCGCCGAAGGCGCGACCTAAGACAGCCCAGGGCAAGCGCCCGTAGGGCGCGTCGCCCTAGGTAGGGCGGCCTAAAAGACCTTTGGCAAGGCGCAACATTTATTTCCATTGCCTCTTTGGCCCCAGTCAGCTTCGCCGATTGGGGCCAAAGAGGCCGAGGAACACGACCTTGGTTGGCGCTTTACCCAGGGCGGCGCGCGCTTTCAGCGCTGCTTGCCCTGGGCTGGTATGTTTCGCGCTTTCAGCGCTTCTGCCGCTTCGCGGCAATAAATGCCGCGATCATAACAGGCTGTTTTGCTGAAGCTTAAGGCACTATGAAATTTGTTAAGTGAAGAGCATTGGACGGATCGGACGGATCGGACGGATCGTCGACTTGATCAGTCGGATCAGACGGATTGGTCTGATCGGTCGGATTGGTCTGTGAAGAAGCAAAGTGGCCATTGCGCTTGGTTGCGGGCCTGGTTTTTCGTCTTGCGGGGGCGAAAGCGGCGCTATGTTATAGCTTTTCGGCCAAGGTGGGTCACTGCCACCAAAAATTCTGACTGACCGGTGGCGCATTTTCGGTGCCAGTGCCGGTTATTTTCCCAAAGACAAGAGGGCCTGACGAATGAAGAATACGCTTGCGATGTTGTTTGGTTTTTGTGTGCTGGCGGCGACTGCGGAGCCATCGGCGTACGTGCCGCCGCCGCACGATTTTCAGCGCGTGCCGGTGATAGCGCCGGCGGCGGTGAGGGTGACCGTGGCGGGGCAGGCAGTACAGCCGGCGGAGTTCGTCCAGCGGCGTTCGCTCAATGGCAGCTGGAAGATATCTGGTCTGGTCAATGCGGCGGGGCCTTTTGCAGCGGATGTCGATTTGGCCAGCGGCTATGAACGGCCCGACTTTGATGACAGTGGCTGGGAGGACATAGCCGTGCCGCTGGACTGGTTCCGGCAGTACCGTCAGGCCTACAAAAAGGACCAGCCGTATGTGAAGGGGTGGTACCGCCGGCAGATCGAACTCAGCGCGGCGGACCTGGCCAGCCGCCGTGTCGTCCTGCACTTTGAGCGTATTGGCTACGAGGCGCTGCTCTTCGTCAACGGGCAACAAGTTGGCCAGCACAAGGGCGATTTCACCGAGTATGAAGTGGATGTGACAGAAGCCGTGCGGCCCGGCGCAAACAGCATCGCGTTGCGGGTGCTGACGGATTTTGGGCCGGCCTTTGGTCGCCGGGAGCCCGCCACGCATACATATGGCTCGCAGTGGAGCATGTCGAATATTCGTGGTGGCATCTGGGGCAATGTGACGCTGCGCCTGGAGCCGTTGCTGCGCATTGAAAAGTTGCTGATTGATCCGCTGCCGCGTTGTCCGGGGCATGACCAGGAACGGCATGAGCTGCGGGCGTCCTACGTGGTGCAGAATTACAGCGGGGTGACGACGGACATCCGCCTGGTGGGCGTGGTGAGCAGTGCCATGCAGGCCGACGCCAATGCCGCCAATCCAGCGCAGCTGTCACAGCGCATTGCCGACTGGAATGCCGCCGAGTACAAGACGCTGGCCAACCAGCCAAACGCGCACAGCGGCCAGGTGCACATGGTCTTGGACGATGCGCTGCCGGTGCAACTCTGGCATGTGGACCGGCCCTACCTGTACTTTTTCACCCTGCTCGTGCTGGACAGCAACGACCGCGTCCTCGCCGCCCGTAGCGAGCGCTTCGGCTTCCGTCGCTTTGAAGTCCGCGAGGGCAAATTCTATCTCAATGGCGAGGAAATCTATCTCTTTGGCGAGAACATCGCTTCGCCGAGCTACGGCGGTTATGCCGAAAGTGCGGAAGAGTTGGAGGCGCGGCTGACCGAGAGTATCCGCAATGAGCGCAACAACGGCTATGTCATCATCCGCAATTCCCACATGCCGATCGTGCCCATTGCCTTGACCATTGCGGACGAGCTCGGCATGATGATCTTCAATGAGTGGGCCTGGAGTTTCACCGTGTCCATTGACGAAGAGCCCTTTGGTGAGCAGAATCTGCGCGAGATCCGGCAGTTTGTGGTCGACAGCTACAACTATCCGTCAGTGTGCATGTGGTCCATGGGCAATGAAGTGCGCCATGCTGGCCGGCCGGATGTGTGGCGGCAGCTCAATGCACAGGTGGGCTTGGTCCGCGAACTCGATGGCCAGCGCCGCCCCATCAGCAATTTCTCGGGTGCCGCCGGCTGGGGCAGCTACGGCCGCGATCCGCTGGACACCGATGTGCTTGATCTGCATACCTACGTGGCGCTGTCCAATCCATGGACGCAACGCGACCGGCAAAGCAACTCCATCTACCAGGGGCTGCTCGAAATCTACGGCGAGGAGGAACGGCTGTCGCGACCGTTGGTCGCCTGGGAAAATGTCGGCTTCTCATGGGGCTGGAAGACTGACAAAAATTTCCGCGTCGGCAATGCCGAGGACTACCTCAAATACGCGAAGGCCGACACGAAATGGGGACAGCCGAATGGCATTGGCTTCACGGGCGCCATCGGCCTGAGCGAGGCGCTGTTGCCGGGGAAGAGTTCGGCGATGCCGATGAATCTTTATGGTCGGCGTATTTTGGAGCTTTACCGCCTTGATCGGCGCTACACGGGCTTTGCGCCGTGGTTCAACATCGACACTCTCGAATGTGCGCCATTGTGGAACCAGCCGGTGCTGCCGACGTTGCATTCCGAGCGCAATTTCCCGCCGCGGCATCTCTTTGCCGGCGAGGGCAGCGACTGGCTTTGCGAGGTGGT
>JAQWBY010000207.1 GCA_028706165.1 Lentisphaeria bacterium
GCAAGGGCATTTCCGACCTGGCCATTGCCGACAACGATATGGAGCTGCAAGGGCTTCTGGAGCGGAACTTCCGCCTCTATGGCCAGACCATGTTGGTCGAAGAGTACATCGCCGGTCGCGAATTCACTGTCGGCCTCCTAGGCAATGGCGAAGAGCTCCGCATCTTCGAGCCCATGGAGATTTGCTATCTCGACCAGATAAACCGCGAGAACAGCATTTACAGCTTCAACGTCAAGAAGAACTACCAGCAATATGTCCGCTACGAATGCCCGGCCAAACTGGACAAGAAAGCCAACAGCACTCTCAAGAGATACGCTGCCACGGCTTTCAATGCCCTGCATTGCCGCGACTTCGCGCGCGCGGACTTCCGGCTGGGTGCAGACGGCACCTTCCACTTCATTGAGATCAATCCCCTGCCCGGCCTGGCGCCTGGCTACAGCGATTATCCCATGCTCGCGGCCGCCAACGGCGTCGACTACGAACAGCTGGTCCTGGCTGTTCTCAATGCTGCCCTGCAACGACATGGCCTGCCCACAGCGCGTTTCCTCCAAGCCACGGCATAAACTGCGCTGTCCGGCCGCCATTTGCCCGGCCCGCGCCTGCGGGCCCATAGCCTCCGTCCTAACCATTGGTCCTTCTCCACGCACATCCACAACTTTAACCATTATCGGGAAATCATGACCACAACCAACACACGCCATTACAGCCAAGTCAAGACTTGGAAAAATGTCCGTCCCGAACAATGGGACGACTGGCGCTGGCAGATGCAGAATCGCATCAAGGACGCCGCGTCACTGAGGCGCATTTTGTCTCTTCCGGAAGATGCCGAGGAAGAAGTCAAGATGTGCCTGTGCAAATTCCGCATGGCGGTCACGCCCTACTACGCTATGCTCATTGACCCGACGAATCCGCACGACCCGGTTAAAATGCAGGCCGTGCCGTCTGCGCAAGAACTGCTGGTTGGCAAACACGACTTGGAAGACCCGCTGTCGGAAGACGAATTTTCGCCCTGCCCGGGCATCGTCCACCGCTATCCCGACCGCGTGCTCATGCTGGTGACGCATCATTGCGCCATGTACTGCCGGCATTGCACCCGACGCCGCCTGGTGGGCTGCAACGACGGCCTGCTGAGCAAAGCGCGCACCGACGAGTGCCTCGCCTACATTCGCAGTCACCCCGAAATCCACGACGTGCTCATCTCCGGCGGCGACCCACTGACGCTCAGCGACGACCGCCTCGAAGACATCATCCGCCGCCTGCGGGACATTCCGCACGTGGACGTCATCCGCATTGGCACGCGCACGCCCGTGGTGATGCCCATGCGCATCACCGACGACCTGTTGACCATGCTCAAGAAGTACCATCCCATCTGGATCAACACGCACTTCAATCACCCGCAGGAAATCACGCCGGAGTCCTCGGCGGCTTGCGAACGTATCGCCAACGCCGGCATTCCCCTGGGCAATCAGAGCGTACTGCTGCGCGGCATCAACAACGATGCCGAGACCCTCAAGACGCTGTTCACACGACTCATCCGCATCCGTGTCCGGCCCTACTACCTCTATCAGTGCGACCTCTCAACCGGCATCGGCCACTTCCGCACCTCGGTGAACGAGGGCATTGACATCATCGCCAAAATCCGCGGCTTCATCTCCGGTTTCGCCGTCCCGACTTTCGTCATCGACGCCCCTGGCGGCGGCGGCAAGATTCCCATCGGCCCCGAGTACATCCAGGAGCTCAACAGCAAGGAAATCGTCATGAAGAATTTCCTGGGCAATACCTACCGCTACCCCAACGAAATCGACGGCTGACGCCGAACCTAAACAGCCGTTCAGCAACACCGGCCCCGCAGCACTCACCCGCTGACGGGGCCGGTCTGTATATGCATCTGACAACCGGTGAACAGCCCGCGCCAAGCTTCAATACTGCCGTCTCGGAGGCCGTGCGACGGCGTAAGCGGTCAGTAACCGCCCCGGCGGGGAAAACACCGAGGACATTTTACAGGAAACCCACGGCCCGCCGCCGCCCGGCCATTACACATGGGTGGCTAACCAGGCAGAGGATTTCATAGGAGCAATGCTCTTCACATAGCATGCCGCAATCGCCGGCGATGAGTTGATTGGTAACCGTGCACAAGATCATTCGCCGAGGTTTTGAGCACCGAAGGTGCGCCCTAAGATAGCCCAGGGCAAGCGCCCGCAGGGCGCGTCGCCCTGGGTAAGATGCCCCAACCCAAAAGAGCCCTGAAGGGGCGGCCTAAAAGACCTGCGACGAAGGGTCACAGCGCAAAATTGCCGCGGCAATCAATGAGTTCCATTGCCTCTTTGGCTCCAGTCAGCTTCGCCGACTGAAGCCAAAGAGGCTGAGGAACACGGACCAATATGGCGCGCTACCCAGGGCGGCGCACGCTTTCAGCGTGCTTGCCCTGGGCTGGACTGTTTCGCGCTTTCAGCGCTTCTGCCGCTTCGCGGCCAGGGAAACAGGCACGTTTGATTCAGCCAGAAGCTCAATTATCAATGGCTAACCAATTACGCGGCGGGTAATGGGTCACCCATTGAGAATGGCGGCCAAACATGCGCCGATGTCAATCCCAGGTAAGCAAGGGAGTTCCATTGCCCCTTTTGCCCCAGTCAGCTTCGCCGACTGGGGCAAAAGGGGCCGAGGAACACGAGCGTAGAGGGCGTGTAACCCAGGGCGGCGCACGCTTTCAGCGTGCTTGCCCTGGGCTGGTATGTTTCGCGCTTTCAGCGCTTCTGCCGCTTCGCGGCCAGGGAAACGGGCACGTTTGATTCAGCCAGAAGCTCTATGGCTCAATTATCAATGGCTAACCGATTACAGGCGGGGAGTTTTCGGCATCGTGTGCTGGTTGCATCGGCATTGCTGGCTGTTATATTCGAGTACACGCGGCGCCGCTTCGGGGGCGTCGTCCGCCGCCATTGGCGCTTACATCGCCCACGCCAACTGCACGACACACGTCCCACAGGAGAACCATGGCAATCACACTCGGCTGCAACACCTTATATCCACACGACACCAAGTTGACCAACGAACGACACTTCGGACTGCCGGAACTCAAAACGGCCATCGACACCATCAAAAACGCCGGGTTCAGCGCCTGCGAATTTTCCCACTATTCGCAGTTGAATGACGACGACCGTCGCGCCGCCGGCGACTACGCCCGGGCGCAGGGTGTGCGCCCCTGGTCGGCGCATGCGTGGAAGTCCATCCCGGCCGAGTCCGACAAGCTTGACGAAGGGGTTACCGATCTCACTGCCTGCCTGGAGAACGCCGCCCAGCTCGGCGTATCCCTCGTCGTTGTCCACGCCGCGCAAGGACCCGACCCGCTGTCGGCCGCGCGTTGGGCGGTTTTCCGCGAAGCCCTGATCCGTCTGGCGCCCATTGCCGGGCGGCATAATTTGCGCATCGGCGTGGAGAACTGCTACCCCCGCGAGGACCTAATGGGCATGGCCGAGGTCATCCACGACCTTGACCTGCCGGAAATCGGTTTTGTCGTCGATACCGGCCACGCCATTCTTCGCGGCATGAAGCCTGCCGAAGCCATCCACATCATGGGCGCCAAGCTCTTCAGCACTCACATCCAGGATAATCATGGCCAGCACGACGACCACCTCCCGCCCGGCCGCGGTTCAAGCATCAACTGGCAGGAGACCTGGCAAGCGTTGAACGATGTCGGCTATCAGGGCGTCCGCATGGTCGAAATCACCGACTGCCCGGCCAACCGCCCCGCCAATGCCAAGCAGGACACCCAGGACGCCTTCGATTTTCTGCAGACCCTGCTCTGAAGCGGCGCTTGCGCCGCACGTTCCGTCTCCGGGCGCTGCCTTGAACGTCAGCCGCCGCTAAGGCGTGGCCGCTGCCGTCACCTGAAACGCCCGACAGCCCGCCTGCGAGCGGCCATCGTTTGGTACCAAATAACCATCACCCCCAGCTCTCCCCGGAACCGATTTTCATGGCCGCACGACGACGCAAGACAGCCGCATCATCCCGCAAAACGAAGACCAGCAGCCGGCGCGTGCCGGCCATGCTGTTATTATTGGCCCTGGCCATCGCCGCCGCCGGCATTTTCTATGCCCTGCAGACGCCCGAGCGCAAAGACGACATCAGCCGCGTGGTGCGCAAACAGGTCGCGCGCCCCGCACGTTTCAACGTGGCTGAGCTCACCCGCGAACTGTGGCTGCTTTTCCATCGCGACGCCGTCAAATACGACCAGGGCGACCTCGCCGACACCGAAAAGAACCTCCGCCACCTCTTCGGCGGCATCCCCGTCGTCACCGCCAGCGACCGCGACCTCAGCGTCCTGCACAACCTCGGCTACAGCGTCGGCTATGACGACGCCCGCAAGAACCCCGCTTGGGTCGCCTACCGGCTTTTCGCAGTGGCCAGTGACACGACCGTCGCCGAACGCCCTGGCCAATTCAACGTGGACTTCCGCAGCGCCGCGCAAGTGCGCTCGGAAGATTACACCGGCAGCGGCTTCGACCGCGGCCACCTGGCGCCCAATTACGGCATCGCGCGCTGCTACGGCCCCACCGCGCAGGTCCAGACCTTCCTCATGACCAACATCGCCCCGCAACGACACGCCCTCAACGCCGGCGTCTGGAAAGAAATCGAAATGCGCGAAGCCAATGACTACGCGCAAAACTTTGAGGAAATATGGGTATTCTGCGGCACCATCTTCTCCCCGACGCACCTGCGCGAGCTGCCATCCGGTGTGCCCATTCCCGACTCATTCTACAAAATCGTCATTGACGAACAACACGGCGCCCTGCGTGTGCTGGCCTTCATCTTCAGCCAGAACAGCAACAACAAAACGGCGGCCGCCGACGGCCTTTGCAGCGTGGATGCCATTGAGGCCGCCACCGGCCTGGACTTCTTCCCCGAGCTGCCGGAAGACATCCAGGCACAGCTCGAGAGCGTGGTCCCCAAGGGTCTGTGGTAGCCCACTGCAGCAGAAAGGCGCTTGCCCCTCACTCCGGCCGCAGTTGCGGCTGCAGTTGGGCTACTGGCACGTCCCGGGTTGACGCGCCGTGTTTCGCCGCCCAGGCGGCCGCTGCGCCGGCGGCGGCGCCGATGGCCATAGCGATGCACATCACGCGCAGAGACGCGTGGGCTTCGTGGCTGGCGCTGATGCAGCGACCGGCCAACAAGAGGCCCTCGACATCCTTGGGCACCAGACAGCCATAGGGGATGTCGTATGGCTTGCCCCGTTCGGCCTCACCCTGCACAAAGTCACCCAGGCCAGCCGCCTGACCGCTCCCGGCCGGGTTGTGAATGTCAATGGCAAACGATGCGGCAAAGACCACCGCGTCGGCGAAGCTGGCTCCGCGCAGGCAATCCTCTTTCACCAGCCGAGCCATGCCGCAGAAGCGTCGCGTTTCACGCACGCCGACGACGGCGGGCATCATCGCCATCGCCGCATGTTCATAGCCGGGCAAACTGCGGCGCAGGAAGGCCACGATTTGGCAGGCCTGCCGCCGCCCTTCCACTTCCGCCCTGGTCAAATCCACCGGGTCCAGCCCATTAATGCCATTGATCTGCGTGGCGTTGACGCCATTTTCGTCGGCATACTTCGTCGCGTAGAGCCTGACGACGCCGACCGACGCCGGCAATTCGCCCTTGCGCTGCGCCTCGGTGACCCACTCTTCCCAGCTGCGGCCATTGACCACGCGCCGCCGCGCCTCGCCTTCGGAGCCGCAGATAAAACGGCGTTGCGGGTCTATGCCCTTGATGGTGAACATAATACTGGCCGGTTGCACCAGCCCATCGCCATCGCGCCCCATCTCAAAGGGCACGCCCGCCATGTAGGCCAGATCGCCATCGCCGGTAGCGTCAATGCACAACGCGGCCGTGAAGCGCCGCGGACCGGTCTTCGTCATGATGTCCACGCCGCGCAGACGCCGGCCGTTCATCACCGGCGCCACCACCGGCGCATGCAGAAGAACCTGTGCGCCAACGCTGGTCAGCAGGTCGTAGAGCTGCAAGTCTAGCTGGCAGAAATCAATGGTCCGACCACCCAAGGCGGCCATCACGGCGTCCACCACCCGGCTCTTAACGCCGCCCATGAAGGGCCCGACCATCGCCTGCACCGCCATGCCGCCGAGGCGGCCGCTGGCTTCCAGTAAAAGCGTTCGCGCACCGGCGCTGGCCGCGCTGTAGGCCGCGCCGATACCAGCCGGACCACCGCCACAAACGATGACATCATATTGCCTGGAAAAAGAGTCGCTCATGCTTACCTCATTCTGGCGCCAAGGCGCTATTTACCCATATGTCTAGCCACCGCGCTGCGAGCCTCACTGCCGGGCGCGGTCCAGTACGTCCCGCATCGCCTGCTGGTAGTCCGGTCGCGACATGTTGCCCAGATGCCCACCCGACGGATAGAGCACCGCGCGGTCGCCAAAAAATTCGCCGTACCAGGCCGCGTCGTCGTCACGCAACAGGAAGTCATTGCGATTCTGGAAGACCGCCACCTTGCCAAAATCACGCAGGCGTGTGTCCAGTGAACGCAGTGAGAGCCCAGCAGAAATTTCCTCCAGGCTCCGCGTCGGCGCGACTGGCTTCTGCCGGGCTAGATAGGGCAGCAGATAATAGCGGACGTAATCTTCGTAACTCGTGCTCAGCGCTTCAACTTCCAGCGCGCTATTGCGCCGGCCGGGGTCGTTGCGCAGCACGCCCGCGTTCGCTGCCTGCTGGCTCGCAATCAGCGTCTCCACCAGAGCCAGACGCATATTCATGCCAATCAGAAAACGCGATTCAGCCAGGGTCAACGGCGGCATCTTAAACGCAGGCCGCTGCTGCCGGCCATTAAAGGCCAGGAAGGCCGCCACGCGATGAAACAGCTCCCGCGACCGCTCTTCGCGCTCTGTCGCCGGCCATGACGACGGTATCGCAAAAAATTCATCCACGCGCTGCAAGGCATAGAGCGGGTCCACGGGCGGGTTGATCGCCAGATACTGCGCAAAGGCCACGGTCCCCACATCGCCACGCGCCTCGCGTTCAGCCAGGTAGAGTGCATTCAGACCGCCCAGGGAAAAGCCCAGCAGGGCCTGCGTCGATGAACTGTCAGGGTAACGCCGACGGTAGTCCGCCAGCACTGCCCGCAAGGCAGCGCTGAGCAGCGCCGCGTCCGCCCGGAAGTTACCGGGAAGATATCCCG
>JAQWBY010000208.1 GCA_028706165.1 Lentisphaeria bacterium
ACACAGATTTTTTTATCCACAGATTACGCAGATTAACCAGATTTTTTCTATCCACAGACAATAGTGGTGGTTATTCGAGTCTGACGCGTGGGTCGACGGCGGCGTAGCAGATGTCGGTGAGGACGAGTCCGGTGAGGTAGAGGACGGAGCCGAGGAAGACCATGGCGCGGACGACGGCGAAGTCCTGGGTGTTGATGGCCATGATGGTGTAGCCGCCAAGGCCGGGGATGCTGAAGAAATTTTCCAGCAGCATATTGCCCATGATGAGCATGAGCAGCTGAATGGGCACGTTGGTGAGGATGGGTATAAGGGCGTTTTTGAGGACGTGGAGGAAGAGGACGCGGCTTTCGGGGAGGCCTTTGGCGCGAGCGGTGCGGACGTAGTCACGGTTGATTTCTTCGAGGAACAGAGTGCGGTAGAGGCGTATGCCGCCGCCGACATTGCCGATGATGCCGACGACGACGGGCAGCGCCAGGAATTTGAGCATATCGCGGCCCGGGAGGAAGCCCGACACGGGCACGAGGCGGAGGATTTTGGCGAAGAGGAATTGTCCGGCAATGATATAGATGAGGGTGGAGATGGACATGGTGAGGACGCAGATGAGCTGTATGCCGAGGTCGATGCGGCCGCCGCGGCGGGCGGTGACGAGCATGGCGACGAGGATGTTTACGAGCATACTACCGGCAAAAATGGGTAAGGTAATGCACAGGGACGGCGCGATGCGGCGGCGGATTTCGGCGCCGATGGGCTCGAGGGTCATGTCCGAGCGGCCGAAGTTGCCCCAGAACATGGCGGCGCTTTTCTGCCAAAAGATGGTATCGCTGAGCACGGCGAAGCCGGTGGTGGCGGTATTGAGGAAGCGTGGGCGGTCGTAGCCGCGGGCTTCTTGCCAGCGCTGGATTTGTTCGGGGGTGGCGGCCTTGTCGCCGAGTGCCTGGCGGGCCATGTCGTCGGGAGTGTTGACCAGGAAGAAGAGGAGGAAGACGAGGACATTGACGCCGATGAGGGTCGGAATGACGTAGAGGATGCGTCTGAGGAGGTACGCGGTCATGGCTGGTCCTCCCGTTTGCTGCAGAGGATCATAGCGCTGGCAGCGACGGCGGCGATGCCTAGGGCGGCGTAGATGCCGGCGAGGCGCGGGCGGTTCCAGTCGCGCTGGCGCTCCTGGCGCTGGGCGGCGTCAATGCGGCGGTATTTGAGGAAGGTCTTGCCCATTTCGTGCGGCTGGTAGTTGTGCAGCCATGCGTGGGTGAGGATGAAGTTTTTGGGATGGAAGCCCCAGCAGCAGGGCGCGTCTTCTTGGAGGATACGGGTGGCTTGCTGGATGAGTGCGAGGCGTTCGGGGCCGTCGGCCATGGACTCCAGTTGTTTGAAGACCGCGTCGAAGGCCTCGGAGCTGTAATTGACATAGTTGGCGCCACGGCCGCCGCTGTTGACGACGCCATTGGCGCTGTAGAAGAGGAAGAGGAAGTTTTCGGGGTCGGGGTAATCGGCGAGCCAGCCTTTGTTGAAGATGATCTGCCAGTTGCCGGTGTTGACCTTGTCTCGCCAGCGGTTGAGGTCCGATGGTCTTTCCTGGATGTTGATGCCGAGGAGATCGAAGCGCTGGCGGAGCCATTGGAATTGCGCTTTGAAGGCAGACTGGCCGGCGCTGGCGTGGTCGAGGAAGAGGGTGAGGGGCGCGCCGTCGGGGCCGATGCCATTGGGGTAGCCGGCGTCGGCGAGGAGCTTGCGGGCGTCGTCTATGGGGCGGCGGCGCGGGGTTTGGCGCAGGTCGTCCCAGGTATCGACGAAGTGGTTGACGCCGGTGGGGTCGTCGGCTGGTGCGCCGGTGATGCCGGGCGGGATGACGGATTGGGCGACCACGCCGCGGCCGTTGAGGAAGATGTCGATGAACTCCTGGTAGTCGAGAGCGATGGAAATGGCCTGGCGGAGTTTCTTTTGGCGGGGACTGTTGCCGCCGACGACGGGGTCGAGCATATTGAAGCCGAAGTAGAAGATGGTCGGGGCGACGCCGGTGTTGAGGCGAATGCCGCGCTGGATCATGTCCTGGGAGAGAGCGAGTTCGCCGTTGGGGTTCATGGCGACGGCGGCGTCGAACATGTCATTGGGGATGCCGCTGTTGTCGTAGTAGCCTTGGAGGAATTTGATCCAGGTGGGGATGGCCTCGCGTTCGAATTGGAAGACGACGCGGTTGATGAATGGGGTGGTTTTGCCGGCGTCGTTGAGAAGGCCGGCGTGGCGGTCGTCGTCGCTGCCGTCATTGGGGTATGGCTCGTGGCGGAAGTTTGGGTTTTTGACGATGGTGACGTGGTCTGCGGGGGCGCATTCGTGCATCATGTAGGCGCCGGTGCCGACGGGCCAGTTTTTTAGGCTGAGTCGCGCGTCCATGACGGCGGGCTGATGGTAGAAGGCGAGGGCCTCCCAGGGCATGGGTGCGAAGAAATGCATGGCCAGCCAATAGACGGCCTGGGGATATTTGCGGGAGAGCACAAGGCGGAAGCGGTACTGGTCAATGACCTGCAGGCCGGCCAGGTCGTAGCGGCGATAGTCGGGTAGGACGGGGTGCATGCCGATGTCGCGGCCGTCGCGGCTGGCGTCTGCTTCGAGGGTGGCAACGTCGTTTTTGAGTTGCGCGGAGCAGTCGTCCATGCCGAGAATGAAGGACTTGAGGGTGGAATAGACGGGGGAAGCCAGGCGGGTGTCGCAGAGGCGAACGAGGGCGACCTTGAAATCCTCGGCGTGGAGCTCGCGGCTGTCTTGCGCCGGGAAATCGCCGATGCGGCGGAAACCTTTGAGGTCGCGCGGGGTGAGTTGCTGATAATGTGGCGTGCCGTCGCTGTTTTTGGCGAAGCACGGGTGTGGCTGGTAACGGATGCCGGGTTTGAGCTCAATGTCGTATTCGACGCGGGCGACCTGCTCGGGTGGGGGATCGCCGCTGAGGGGCGCTTCGTCGTGGCCGATGTAGCGCGGCACGGGGATGGCGCTGGCCAGCATGGGGCAGAGCTCGTAGGGGCGGCGCAGGTAGTGGTAACTCAAGGGCATCTCGACGATGCTGTCAAGAATCTCCCCTTCGTGGACGTAGTAGGACACGGCGGGATCGAGGCTCTTGATGCTGCTGCTGTAGCTGGTGAAGAAGGTTTCGTCTGCGGCCATGCCGGCCGGCCAGGGGTCGTTGGTGGCGCTGAAGGCGAGGATGGCGGCGATGAGCAGCGCCAGCAGCGGCGGCAGCGCGCCGAGCAGCCAGCGGCGGCGGCGCTGCTGGCGGCGGCGCGGCGCACTTTGGTCTGGAGCGGTTTGGCTGCTCATGGTCGGTCCTTGTCGGTAGAGGCTGCGGGCTTGGCGGCGGCGCGGCGGTATCGGGTGCGGCTGCGCGGCGCTATTGTTGGCGAATCAGGCGTGGTCTTTTTCGCGGATGCTCTTGCGCATGATTTTTCCGGAGATGCTTTTGGGTAGCGCGTCGACGAATTCGACGATGCGGGGGTACTTATATGGCGCGGTGCTGTGTTTGACGTGTTCCTGGAGGGCCTTGGCCAGTTCGGGGGTGGGCTCGTAGCCGCGGTTTTTGGCGAGGACGATGGTCGCTTTGACGACTTGGCCGCGGACGGGGTCGGGCGCGGCGGTGACGGCGCATTCGAGGACGGCGGGATGTTCCATGAGGGCGCTTTCGACCTCGAAGGGGCCGATGCGGTAGCCGGAGCATTTGATGACGTCGTCATTGCGGCCGAGGAACCAGATGTAGCCGTCTTCGTCGCGCCAGGCGACATCGCCGGTGCTGTAGTTGCCGTCCTGCCAGGAACGGGCCATGGCGTCGGGATCGCGGTAGTATTCGCGGAAGAGACCGACGAAGCGTTCTTTGGCGGCGTTGCGGATAATGATGGTGCCTTCGCTGCCGTCTTCGCAGGGTCGGCCCTGCTCGTCAAGCAGTTCGAGGTCATAGACGGGGGCGAATTTGCCGGTTGAGCCGGGTTTGATGGGGAACCAGGGGAAGTTGGCGATAAGCACGGATGACTCAGTCTGGCCGAAGCCCTCGACCAAAGGCAGGCCGGTGAGTTTGAGCCACTGGTTGTAGACTTCGGGGTTGAGGGGCTCGCCGGCGATAGAGCACTGTTTGATGCTGCTGAAGTCGTAGTCGGCGAGGTTTTCCTTGATGAGGAAGCGGTAGATAGTCGGCGGCGCGCAGAAGGTGGTCAGGCGCATTTTCTGGATAATGCGGAGCATTTTCTGGGGGACGAAGTGGTCCATGTCGTAGGCGGCGATGACCGCGCCGCAGAGCCACTGGCCGTAGATTTTGCCCCAGCCGAATTTTGCCCAGCCGGAGTCGGACGCGGTCATGTGGAGTTTGCCATCCTGGACGCCCTGCCAGTATTTGGCGGTGACGATATGGCCGAGGGGGTAGGTGAAGTCGTGCAGGACCATCTTGGGCATGCCGGCGGTGCCGGACGAGAAATAGATGAGCATAGTGTCATGCAGGCAGGCGAGGGCCTCGCCAGTGGGCTTCTGCCAGCTGGTGGGCATGGCCTGGTAGCCGCGGCGGAAATCGAGCCAGTTGGCCGGGAGCTTATCGCCGACGCCGGCGACGTTTTTGACGGACGGCGCCTGGGGCAGCGCTGCGCGGATGTAGCCGGCCAGTTCGGCGTCGTCGATGGCAACGATCATGGCGACGGTGGCGGCGTTGCAGCGGTAGACGATGTCTTTAGTGGTGAGCTGGTAGGTCGCCGGGATGACCACGGCGCCGATTTTATGCAGGGCGATCATGGCGATCCACACGTCGACGCGCTGTTTGAGGATGAGCATGACGACGTCGCCCTTGCGGATGCCCTGGCTGACGAACCAATTGGCGGCCTGGTTGGAGAGGCGTTTGAGGTCGCCGAAGCTGTAATTTTCCTGGATTTCGTGGTCGTCGATCCAGGCGAGGGCGGGCTTGTCGTCCTGCTGCTCGGCCCAGGCGTCCATGACGTCGTAGGCGAAATTGAAGGTGGCGGGGACGGTCACGCGATAGTTGGCTTTGAAGTCCTCGTAAGAGTTGAAGTCCTGTCGCGGCAAGAATTTTTCGAGCATCACTGGTCTCCGGTGCGAAGGCGTGTCGTCTGCGGCGTTGGCAGAGGGCTGGCTGTTGTTCAGTTATTGATGACGGTGAGGAATTTGGCGGGTCCGCCGACGGCGCGTTGGCCGTGTGGGATGCGCGGATCGAAGTAGAACGAGTCGCCTTCGCCGAGTTCGAATTCGTGTTTGCCGAGGACGATTTTGATTTTGCCGGCGAGGACGAGGTTGAATTCCTGGCCGGTGTGGGTGACCAGAGCGGGGGCCTTGTCGTCGTCATATTCGTCGAGGCTGACGAGCATGGGTTCCATGCTGCGGTTTTTGAAATTGAAAGCGAGGGACTGGAAGTCGTAGCCGGGGAAGCGTTCGACCTTGACGCCTTCGCCTTTGCGAACCAGCGAGTAGTTTTCCATGCGTGGCATTTCGCCGGTGAGCAGGACAGTAAAGTCGACGTGGAAGAGTTCGGCGACGGCATTGAGGGTGCTGATGGGTATGGACTGCTGGCCGGTTTCGTACTGGCGGAAGGTGTCGAGGGCGATGCCGAGTTTGTCGGCGACTTCTTCCTGGCTGAGGCCGAGGATTTCACGCAGTTCGCGGACGCGGGCGATGATATCGTCGGGTTTGTGAGACATGAGGTGGGTTTTCCTTATTCGCTGGTGCTGGCGGAGTGGCTGGCGGCTTTGTTTCACTATTGTCCGTCGCGCCGCCGGCGTTTTACTGCTGTTTGACGACGGGGTTGCGGAGGGTGCCGATGCCCTCGATGCTGACTTCGACGACATCGCCGTGTTTGAGGTACACGGGCGGGTTGCGGGCCATGCCGACGCCGTCGGGGGTGCCGGTGAGGATGATGGTACCGGGCAGGAGGGTCATGGCGTGGCTGAGATAGCTGATGAGATAGCGGCAGTCGAACATCATGTTGGCGGTGGTGGACTGCTGCATGACCTGGCCGTTGAGGCGGGTGGAGATGGTCAGGTTGTCCGGGCTGAGGTCAGTTTCGATCCATGGGCCCAGTGGGCAGAAGCTGTCGAAGCTCTTGCCGCGGGCCCACTGGCCATCGAGTTTGAGCTGACAGTCGCGGGCGGAGACGTCGTTGGCGCAGGTGTAGCCGAGGACGTAGTCGAGGGCGTCTTTTTCGCTGACGCAGTGGGCGTTGCGACCGATGACGACCGCCAATTCGGCTTCGTAGTCGACGGCGTCGGGGGCTTGCGCGGGCAGGACGATGGGCGCTTCCGGGTTGGTGAGGGCGGTGGTGGCCTTGATGAAGAGCAGGGGGCGTTCTGGGCGGGCCGAGCTGGTTTCATTGACGTGGGCCAAGTAATTGCGGCCGATGGCGAGGATGTTTGGCGGGCTGACCGGTGCCAGCAGTTTGAGGTCGCTCAGGCGAAGCGTCTTGCCGCTAACCTGGATGGAATGGAAGGGCGCGGCGTCGAGGATATCGACGGTGTCGTCGTGGATGAGTCCGTAACGGATGGCTTTTTCATGTTGGAAGCGGCAGATACGCATGGCGGTGGTCCTTTCTGACTCCGGCGCCGGGCAGGGCCAGTGGGTGCTCTGTGCGGCAGCTTCTTCGTAGGGTGTGCCGCGCGCTGGCGGCGGCGATTTTCTGGTGGCTTCGGTCTTTGCTAGCAAAACGCCGCCAGCAGGACGGATCCGGCGGCGGCGTGGCAATGCTGGGCGGTGCTGTTTGCGGTTTAGTGCACGACACCGATTTTGATATTGAGGTCTTCGCGGCGTTCGAGGCGGTCGACGGCGCCGTCTTTGATCCAGAGAATGCGGTCGGAGGTGGCCAGCATTTTATGATCGTGGGTAGCGGTGACGACGGTGACGCCCAGGCGCCGGGAGAGATCGGCGATGAGGTTGATGATTTCCTCACCGGTGTTGAGGTCGAGGTTGGCGGTTGGTTCGTCGGCGAGGATGATGGCCGGCTCGTTGGCAAGGGCGCGGGCGATGGCGACGCGCTGCTGCTGACCGCCGGACATTTCGTCGGGGCGGTGGTCGAGGCGGTGTCCCA
>JAQWBY010000209.1 GCA_028706165.1 Lentisphaeria bacterium
CTTCATCAAAGGCCCGACAGTCTGCAGCCAGCGCAAAAAAGTCCCGCTCGGCTTCCTGCAGCATCGCCGCGAAACTCTTACCGTCCTTGCGCCAATACGCCGGCAGGCGCTGGTGCAGAAATTCCACAGCATAGATGTCGTCGTAAGCCACCAGGACGTGCGACCGGGCCGCCGGCTTGGCTGCCGTCACCGCCATGGGCAGCAGCACCGCCGCCCCCATGCAGGGATGGCGCAACTGCGAGCTGTCCTCAAGACTGTCCTCGCCAGGCAGCGCGCCATCCTGCACAAAGGCCCGGCGACTGACGGCGCTGCGCGCCAGCACACTCGTGGCACCAGCCGCAATGGCCGCTTCCGACACGCCGACGTAGAAATGCCCCCACTCAATGCGCAGATTGTCCCCGACCCGCGCCAGCATCTTCTGATTGGCGGCGCTGAGCCGGAGCAGGTCCATCCCCGGTATCCGGTAGCGCGCCCAGGTCACCGGCTCGGAGCCGTCATTCACCGCAATCTCGCCACCGAAATCCAGGTACAACGCGACGTCGTGCGCCTCGCCGTCGCCACTCTTCACCGTGAAATCCAAGTAAGTCACCGGCCGGGACAGTATCTCCAGGCGCTGTGGCAAAGCCGGCGTCATAAAGCACAGCTCAATAGCCACGCCCCCCGCGGCAAAACAGTACTCGGTGCGAGTGGGCGTCACCGTCACGCCCTGCTGGGCCATCTTGGTCACCCCGCGCACGTCGCCCATCAGGCAATAGGACGCGCCATCGACGCGCGCCAGCAACGCCACGCCGTAGCTGTGTCCGGTCCAATGCCGCGGCCAGCTCCCATTGAGTTCGTCACTGGCCGACCACAGCGAAAAATAGGGATCGTGGGCAATCAGCGGATAGGCCGGAGCGCGAAAGGGGGAGGTAGATGAAGTCATGGCAAGCCTTTTTTTATCACTACAGTTTTTTGGGCTCTCAGTAGTCCAGAGACTATACTATGGGGCTGCTCAAGATACCCCGCGAACAACAATTTCCAAGAAATGGCCTCACAAGAACACCCTTTAGAGCACTCTTATCGCCAGCCAAATACGCCACCAATCACGGTAAACCCGGACTGACAACCGTCATAACTTTGCTTAAAGACCATCCTTTCATGAGTTCCACGCCCCACATCACCATCGCCCCTGGCCGCCTCTGCGGTAGGGTCGCCATACCGCCCAGTAAAAGCGCCGCCCACCGCGCGATCATCGCGGCGGCCCTCAGCAACGACCGCTGCCGCATCACCCCCATCGCCGCCTCTGATGACATCGTTGCCACCAGCAATGCCATGGCCGCACTCGGCGCCGACATCCGCACCGATGGCAACGCACTTGCTGTCTGCGGCCTGCATGGCGGCGCGAGCGCCGCGGTGGCGCCCGCGTCTCCGGTGCTCATTGATTGCGCCGAGAGCGGCAGCACCCTGCGTTTTCTCATCCCCATCACCGCCGCCCTCGGCCGCAACGCCACCTTCACCGGCCGCGGCCGCCTCGCCGAACGCCCCATGGCTGAGTATCTCCACTGCCTGGCTCAGCACGGCATGACCTTCAGCAGCGACCAAGGCCTGCCCCTCAGCATCAGCGGCCAGCTCCAGCCCGGCACCTACGTCCTGCCTGGAAACATCTCCAGTCAGTTCATCACCGGCCTGCTCTTCGCCCTGCCCATGCTGGACGGCGACAGCGTCATCACCCTCAGCTCTAAGCTGCAAAGCGCCGGCTACGTGGACCTCACCCTCGCCGTCCTCGCTGACGCCGGCATCCGCATCGACGCCACCGCCAATGGCTGGGCTATCCTCGGCAAACAGCGCTACCAGGCGCGGGATTACAGCGTCGAAGGCGACTGGAGCCAGGCCGCATTCTTCCTCGCCGCCGCCACCATCGGCAGCGATATCAGCATCACCGGTCTGAAACGCGACTCCAAACAGGGCGACCGCGCCGCCGAAGAACTCTTCCGGCAATTCGGCGCTATGATCACCTGGGACGCGGACGGCGCCCTCCACGCCCGCTGCAACCAGGCGCGCGGCATCGCCATCGACGCGGCACAAATACCCGATCTCGTCCCCGCCCTCGCCGCCGCCGCCGCCCTCTGCCCCGGCCAGACCCGCATCTTCAACGCCGAACGACTCCGCGCCAAGGAAAGCGACCGCCTCGCCGCTATGCGCAAAGCCCTCGGCGCTCTCGGCGCCAACATCAGTGAAAGCGCCGACGGGCTTGTCATTGACGGCGTCGAGCGCCTCCACGGCGGCAGCGTCGATGGCGCCAACGACCACCGCATCGTCATGGCCAGCGCGGTCGCCGCACTCCGCGCCGACAGCCCCGTCGCCATCAGCCACCCACAAAGCATCAACAAGAGCTACCCGGATTTCTTTGCGCATTTCCGGAGCATCGGAGGATCTGCCAATGTCAACCTGGGGTGACGCCATTACTGTGTCCATCTTCGGCGAAAGCCACGGCCAGGCTATCGGTGTAGTCATCGCCGGCCTGCCCGCCGGCGAAGTCATCAGCTGGCCCGCCGTCCTCAGCCAAATGGCCCGTCGCGCTCCCGGCCAGGATCCGACCGCCACGCCGCGGCGCGAAGCCGACACGCCACAGCTGCTCGCCGGCAGCATCCCGCAGGGCGACGATGCCTTCGTCACCACTGGCGCACCGCTGGCCATGGCCATCCACAACACCAACACCCGCTCGCAAGACTACGGCGATAAAATGACTGTGCCACGCCCCGGCCACGCCGACTACCCGGCCTTCGTTAAATACCACGGCGCCAACGACCATCGCGGCGGCGGGCATTTCTCCGGCCGCCTCACGGCCCCAGTGGTCTTTGCCGGGGCCGTCTGCCGGCAGATCCTCGCCCGCAAGGGCATTGCCATCGCCGCCCACGCCTTGCAGATCGGCCAGGCCCAAGATCAGCCCTTCCCGCGCTGCGCCATTGACAACGCGCTCATGCAAGCCCTCAGCAGCCGCTATTTCGCCACCATCGACCCACAAGCACAAGACGCCATGCGGCAGGAAATCGCCACCGCTCACGAACAGCTCGACAGCGTTGGCGGCGTCATCGAATGCGCCTGCACCGGCCTGCCCCCCGGCATCGCTGGCGAGGGCATCTTCGGCGGCATCGAGTCCGCCCTGGCACCCATGATCTTCGCCATCCCAGCCTGCAAGGGCTTGGATTTCGGCGCCGGCTTCGACGTCGCCACCCTCCGTGGCAGCCAGAACAACGATCCGTATTACTACGACGGCGACCAGGTCAAAACCCGCACGAATAACGCCGGCGGCATCCTCGGCGGCATCAGCACCGGCATGCCCCTACTTTTCCGCGCCGCTTTCAAGCCAACGCCGTCTATCGCCCGCGAACAACAAAGTGTCGACCTCCAGCAGCGTGTCGATACTACCCTCAATCTGCGTGGACGGCACGACCCCTGTATCATCCCCCGCGCGATTCCCGTCGTCGAAGCCATGACCGCCATCGCCATCCTCAATCTCCTCCACGCCAGCAACCCTTGAACGCGCCCAGCGCCAAGACGACAACACAATTATTAATAGTTCCAGCCGCTCCGGCAAACTTCAGCTGAGCCCCATAACCACAACCGCAAAGGAGCACTCATGCCCACTCCACGCCGTTTTCTCTTCTTTGGTGCACACCCCGACGACGCCGACCTGCTCTTCGGCGGCACCGCCATCAAGCTCGCCCGCGCCGGCCACGCCATCAAATTCGTCTCGGCTTGCAATGGCGATTGCGGCCACCAGTCGATGTCCTCGCCAGAACTGGCCAAACGGCGCTACCTGGAAGCTCAGGCGTCAGCGAAAATCGCCGGCCTCGTCGAGTACGAGGTCCTACCCATTTCTGACTGCCGTCTGGAATGCAACCTGGCCAATCGCGAGACGTTCATCCGCATCATCCGCCGTTTCCAGCCCGATGTGGTCATCTCACACCGCGCCTGCGATTACCACGCCGACCACCGCAACGCCGGCCAGCTCGTCATGGACGCCGCATACCTCGTGAAGGTGCCACTCTATTGCGCCGACACCCCCATCGCCCCCAAAAACCCCGTCTTCGCCTACAGCTACGACCGCTTCGTCGATCCACGGCCTCTCCGCCCTGACGCCGCCGTCGAAGTTGATTCGGTAATGGACACCAAGCTGGCCATGCTCCAATGCCACCAGTCCCAATTCTTCGAATGGCTACCTTGGGACAAGGGATTCAAAGACTTCAACCAAAACAACATGACTGCCGCCGAACAACGCCAGTGGATCATCGACCAGTGGGGCACGCGCTTCCAAACTGCCGCCGATCTCGCCCGCCAAACTCTCGTCGAAACCTATGGCGCCGCCGGCAATAACGTCAAAAACGCCGAGGTCTTCGAATTGTCACCCTACGGCGCCAACGTCAGTATCGACGAATTCCGCCAACTCTTCAAACCCTGATCAGACCGATCAGACGGATCAGACCGATCAGACGGATCAGACCGATCAGACGGATCAGACCGATCAGACGGATCAGACCAATCAGACCGATCAAACCAATCAGACCGATCAGACCGATCAAACCGATCAGACCGATCAGCAATCCGATCCGTCCGATCCGTCCGATCCGTCCGATCCGTCCGCGATAACCAGAAAGACGATCAAACCGATCAGACCGATCAGCAATCCGATCCGTCCGATCCGTCCGATCCGTCCGCGATAACCAGAAAGACGATCAGGCCGATCAGACGGATCAGACCAATGCTCTTCACTTAACAAATTTCATAGTGCCTTAAGCTTCAGCAAAACAGCCTGTTATGATCGCGGCATTTAATGCCGCGAAGCGGCAGAAGCGCTGAAAGCGCGAAACATACCAGCCCAGGGCAAGCAGCGCTGAAAGCGCGCGCCGCCCTGGGTAAAGCGCCAACCAAGGTCGTGTTCCTCGGCCTCTTTGGCCCCAGTCGGCGAAGCTGACTGGGACCAAAGAGGCAATGGAACTCATTGATTGCTGCGGCAATTTTGCGCTGTGACCCTTCGTCGCAGGTCTTTTAGGCCGCCCCTTCAGGGCTCTTTTGGGATGGGGCACCTTACCCAGGGCGACGCGCCCTACGGGCGCTTGCCCTGGGCTATCTTAGGGCGCACCTTCGGCGCTCAAAACCTTGGCAAGTGGTCACGCGAACGGTCACAAGTCAACTCATCGCCAAGCATTGCCGGTACACTAAGTGAAGAGTATCAGACGGATCAGACCGATCAGACCGATCAGACGGATCAGACCGATCAGACGGATCAGACCGATCAAGAAGTCCGATCCGTCCGATCCGTCCGATCCGTCCGATCCGTCCGCGATAAAAAACATCAGCCCAGCCTCCCCGGCATTCACCGAGGTGGCTGAGCTGATTGGCTTTACGGGCTTGGTCCCCGCGCAACGCTCTTATTTTAGATCGACGGCGTCACGGTTGCGCCATTATTGTCCATCGACTTGTTAATGGCAAAAACCAACGCCAGCGTCTTGATGGCATCGGCGTAGGGCGACAGCACTTCGTCGGCTGGCAAAGCGCCGCGAACGACGTCAATGAAGGTCTCGGTGCATTCCTGACCGTAGTCATTGCTGGCCTTGCCCTCAATGGTCCGATTCGCCTCGGTGATCTTATAGTTGCCGCCGATCGTGTAGAGCAGACGGCTGTCGGCCGCGTAGGCGTTGATGTCGTGCGCGCCGTTGCCGAAGCAGCCCGTGCTGAGCGTGCCAATCGCACCGCTCTTGAAGGTCATAACGGTTGACGACGCGTCGTCAACATTGTAGTTCTCAACGTCAGTCATCAGCCCGCGACGACGTACCGAGCGGACGCTCGTCACTTCGCCGAAGATATAGCGCAGCAGGTCAAAATCGTGAATGGTCTGCTCCACGACCTGGCCACCAGACTGCTCCATCACCCGCCACCACCACACTTTCGGCATGCTGCCCAGACGATGCGCGCTGATCATGCCAATGTCATTCGTATCTGCCCAGCGCTTGGCTGTGCCAATACTATCGCAATACCGGCACTGCAGGCCCACCGCACTCGGCAATTTCTTCTTCTTCAGCCCTGCCAGTACCTTCTTGGCATAGGCCATGTCCAGTGTCATCGGCTTCTGCACAAAAATGGGAATGCCCTTCTCAATGGCCACCATCTCCATGCCGTCATGAGCGCCCGGCTGAACACAAACAAACAAGGCGTCGAGCTTCTCCTTCTTGATCATCTCATTATAGTCCAAATAGGCCTTGGCCTGAAAACGAGCCGCCGTCGCTTTTGCCCGGTCCTCCTGCAAATCACAGGCGGCAACAATCTGCGCTTTATCACGCATCTTATCAAAATGACCAAAATGATACTGCGCAATGCCACCACAGCCAATAAAACCTACTTTGACCTTATCCATTCGGACATCTCCATGCTGAGTTGTCGACCTGGCACCCAAACGCACCACACTAGTACGCCCGCGCCATATTAAAGCATTCACTGTAACCACTATCGAACCGTTAACAACCACCCCGGAACAAAAATCACCGCCCGCCGTCACCAGCACACCACGACACAACCCGCAAAAGATGCATCGCGACCGATATCGACGGCCCCCGACGGCCTTCGACTGCCTTCGACGGCTCCCGACGGCTCCCGACGGCTCCCAACCAGGGGCGACCGCCGGCCTCCCCTACTGCCTTCGACTGCCCTACGTAGGCTCCCTCGCTAGCAGGGGCGGACACACAGGTCCGCCCCTACATAATTCGACTGCCTTCGACTGCCCTACGTAGGCTCCCTCGCTAGCAGGGGCGGACACACAGGTCCGCCCCTACATAATTCGACTGCCTTCGACTGCCTTCGACTGCCCAACGCTCCGCCCCACTCTCCATTTTTTCACTTTTTCTCTACTCGCAACTTGCATCCGGGCGAGGCGCGTGTAATGTATTCCCCGCCTTTTCCAAACCATCTTCGGGACGTAGCGCAGCCTGGTTTAGCGCGTTTGACTGGGGGTCAAAAGGTCGAGAGTTCGAATCTCTCCGTCCCGACCATCT
>JAQWBY010000210.1 GCA_028706165.1 Lentisphaeria bacterium
CTGCGGTTCTTGAAATCAGCCCCCCCACCGTAGGGGGCCCCCATCCTATAAGGTCGCGCGCACGAAGCGGGCGGCGCTTTAGCCGTGGTCCACACGGTATCAATGGCGCCTATGAAACCCGCTGCCGCAAAGATCGGCGGAAATCAAGGTCGGATGGTTGGGCGGCGGATGGCCGTGGGTTTCCTGCAAATTGTCCCCGGTGTTTTCCCCGCCGGGGTGGTCGCTGACCGATTACGTTTTTTCTGGCAAAAGGCGGTTTATGGCCGTCAAAGGGCGGTTCCGCCGGCTATATTATGTTCTTTACGCCCCGCTTTCATTCCACCGCCCTGACCATCTACGATACTGAAGCGAAAAAGGCTCCATGGAACTTCTTGCACCTGCTGGCAATCTCGAGGCCGGCGTCGCCGCCTTTCACTACGGCGCCGATGCGGTTTACCTCGGTATGCGCGATTTTTCGGCCCGCGCCGATGCGGACAATTTCACGCTTGACGATCTCGGCGTGCTCCTGGGCATCGCCCACCAGGACAGCAAGCGGCCGCGGAAGGTCTATGTCGCCGTCAACACGCTGGTTGAAGAGGCGGAGCTGCCGGGGCTGATCGCCTTGCTGGCGCAGCTGCGGGACCTCGAAGTGGACGCGTTGATCATCCAGGACTTGGCGGTGTACGACATCGTCCAGGAGCATTTTCCGGAGTTCGAGCTGCACGCCAGCACGCAGATGGCCATCCACAATCTGGCGGGAGCAAAGCAGGCGCATGAGATGGGCTTCAAGCGCGTCATCGCCGCCCGTGAATTGACGCTTGCCGAACTGGGCGAAATGACCGACATACCCAACCTGGAACTGGAAGTCTTTGTGCACGGCGCGCTATGCTACGCCTACAGCGGCCTGTGCCTACTCTCTGCCTGCCTGCGTGGCGGCAGCGGCAATCGCGGTGACTGTGCCTACGTCTGCCGCAACAGCTTCAAAATCCAGGACGCCAGCGGCGCCCTCATCGACCAAAGCGCACCGATGTCGATGAAAGATCTAGCCCTGCCAGAGCTGATTACGGCCCTGCGGCAGAGCGGCGTGGCATCGCTGAAGATCGAAGGCCGCAAAAAGACGCCGCTGTATGTCGCCGCTGTGACCAACTATTACCGCAAGCTCATTGACGGCACGTTCGCCCCGGGCGAACAGGCCCGTTGCGAACGTGACATCAAGACCATCTTCAGCCGGCCATGGACACCGCTCTACGCCCGGAACGCCCACACGGCCGCCGTTACCGACCCACACACCGTCGGCCCCCGCGGCGCCGAAGTGGGCACTGTCGCCGCCTTCTGTCCCGGCGAGCCCGACCGCATCCGCTTCGTGGTCAAAAACCAGGGCATCGAACGTCATGACGGCCTGCAGATCGAAGTGCCCGAACGCGAAAAGCCCTTCGGTTTCGGCATTGACGACCTGCGCATCTTCAGCCAACGCAGCAACGAAAGCGGCACTGCCGCCTTCAGCGCTGACCCGGAAAGCACCGTCGAAGTCACTTTGCCCCCGGAGCACCCGCCGATTCCAGTTGGCGCCCGGATCAGCTGCTCGTCGTCCCAGGCCGTCAAACGCAGCTACGACTGGCCGACACCGCGGCCAAGCCTTTGCCGGTCCCGCTACCCAGTCTATTTCGAACTGCAGATAGCACCGCGAGAGCTCGTGGTCATTTCCCAGCCCTGCGCCGGCCCCCGCGAGCTCACCGACATCCGTACCAGCATGGCCCTGGATGAGCAGCTCGCACCGGCACGACAACCGGATAAAATCGCCGACACCGCCCAGAGCTGCTTTGCCAAGCTTGGCGATACCACCTTCACCCTCGCCGACCTCCGCGTCAGCAATCCCGACGGACTCTTTGTACCGACTTCGCTGCTCAACGAGATCCGCCGCCGCGCCGCGCAGGATGTCCAAGACGCCCTCGACAAGGATCTCAGCGAACTCACTGACAGCGTCACCGCAGCCGTTGATGGCTGGCAGCCGCCAACGGCAACAGTCGCCGCTGCGCCGGCATGGGCAATCAAGATCGACCGCGTCTTCTATCTCAATCTCTTCAGCGAAAAAGACCTCACGCGCCTCGACGAAGTCATTTTCGCCATTGGGCGGACGCCGGCCAACGAGGTCCCGGACGCCCTGGCGGAGCTGGAACGCCTGCTTGGCGGTCGCAACCGCATTCGTCTGGCGTTGCCGGCCATCAGCCGTGACAACGGCAGCACCAACTGGGTGGCGTTGGTCGCAAGTTTGTTCCGCAGTGGCTGGCGCCGCTGGGAGCTGTCCAACCTCGGCGCCTGGCAGCTGTTCAGCGAGGCCGGGGCGAGCCCGCGCAACCTCAATCTCAGCGCGGACTGGCCGATGCACGTCTGCAATCACCTGGCGGCCAAGACCTTGCTGGACCTGAATCTCCAGCGCATCACGCTGTCGCCGGAAGACCGCTGGGACAACTGGCTGGCACTGGTGAAAAAACTCGGTGCCTGCGTTGATGTGCCGGTGTACCAAGACACGCCGCTAGCACTGTCGGCGACCTGCGTCATGAACAGCGTGAAGGGCTTCTGCCCCGGTAAGAAGAATTGCGACTTCACCACGCTGTCCTTGACATCGCGACGGGACGAAAAGCTCATCGCCATCAACGACCACTGCCAGTCCGTCATCATCGCGGAACGGCCCCTTGATCTCAGCGGCCATCTCCACGAACTGCGCCGCCACGGCGCCGGCCGTTTCCGCGCCGACTTCCTCTGGCGGGACTACGCACCGACCGCCGTGCTCGATATCTGGCGCAAACTGCAGCTCGACGAAGCGGACAGCAATGCCTGGACCGCCAATCTTTTCCGCGATACGAACGCATAATCCTGGCACAACGGCCACCGGCGTCACGCCAGGCCGGCATCGCCGTGGAGGCTTCACCATCATGATTCATGCCGCACTTGACACTTCTCTTGGCAGCGCGTTGGTCGTCGCCGATGGCGACCGCGTGCTTTGCAACGACCATTTGGCCGGCACCGGCCGGGAGAGCGACCGCGAGCTGGCGCCGTGGGTCAAGGCCACGCTGGACGGCTTGAACCTACCCCTTGATGATGTCCGCCGCTGGACCGTCGGCACCGGTCCGGGCAGTTTTGCCGGCCTGCGTTACGGCATCGCCTTGGTCAAGGGCTTCTGCGCCATCAGTGGTGCGGCCATGCGCGGCGTCCCTAGCTGCCTGGCGCTGGCCCACGCAGCGCTAGCCGAGGCCAGAGGAAGTGCGCAGCGCATCGGCGTGCTCCACGACGCCCGCTGCGGCCAAGTCATCTTGGTCCGCTTTGAACGCCATGCTGACGCCACTCTGCAGCTCATGGGTGATGCCCTTGTCCTCACGCCGGAGGAGCTGCTGGCCGAACAGCACCGCTGCGACCACTATGTCAGCGCGCAGACGGCGGCGCTGCCGGCGCTACCGGAACTGGTGGCCACCCGGCTCTTGTCCTGCGCAAGTATTGACGCAGGCGCCCTGCTCCATGCGCCCGAAAGGCTCTGGCCCTGGCCGCAGAACCCGCAGGAGATCATGGCCAGCTGCGAGCCGCTCTACGTGCGCCCGCCGGTCTTTGTCAAACCCCAGCCGGTGAAGATCCCGCAGATCTGAACACCAGACCAATGCTCTTCGCTAACGATTTACATGGTGCTTTTTGCTTCGACAAACCAGCCTTTTTGCCGTCGCGGCATTTCATTGCCGCGAAGCGGCAGAAGCGCTGAAAACGCGAAACATACCAGCCCAGGGCAAGCGACGCCGAAGGCGGAGCGCCGCCCTGGGTAGCGCGCCATATCTATCCGTGTTCCTAGGCCCCTTTGGCTCCAGTCGGCGAAGCTGACTGGGGGCAAAGGGGCAATGGCACGCCCTTTTCTTGCTTGCCATGTCGCGCGCTTACAGCGTGCTTGCTGACCGGCACGCTCTTATCCTCAGCGGCTTTTCGTGCCCCACTGCCAGTTTTCGCCGGCGGCAAGGGTGATGTCGATGGGCTCTTCGCCAGGCGCTAGCTGGATCCGGAGCGAGCCCGCGCGTTCGGCTTTGACCCCGCAGAAGCGGGTGCGGCCGCCGGCGCGTTCGGCGCTGATGCGGAAACCGCCCGGGAAGCGCACATCGCTGAAGGACGCCCGGCGCCAGGCGTCCGGCACGCCGGCGAACAGCATCGCCACGCCGGCGTGTTCGCAGATGAGCATGTCAAGCATGGCGGTGGCGCCGGCCATGGTGCCGTCGAGCTGCATGACCTCGTGAGTTTCCCGTGGTTTGAGCATATCGGCCTTGCGGTGCATGGTCAACCCCTGGAAGCGCGGCAGGTACACCGTCGCCATGCCTTCGTTGATGAAGAGCTCCCGCCAGAAACTGAAGAGCAGCCGTGGCGATTCCCGGAAGTTGCGGCGGATCTGAAGCTGAATGGCCCACGGGTAGCACCACTCGCTCCACTGGCCCATGCCGCGCAGAATCCACAAGTCAATGCTGCGGTCGAGCTGCAGACGTTCCTCGTCGCTGAGTTCGGCACAGATGTCGAAGGGGTAAATCATGGCCAGATGGGAATGGTGACGGTGGCAGACATCGAGATCCTGCCCGGCCCAGATGCCGACATGCGCGTCGTCTCCTTCGCCGATCGTGCAGAAATGCGGCAGACGGCGCTTCATATCCAGCCAAAGCGGCTTGGGGGCCTCGCCCAGCTCCTGCGTTGCCGCCAAAAGTGCGTTGAGCAACGCATGCGCACAGGTCAGCTGATTGGACGGATCACGGCCGGAATTCTGCCGGCAGACCCGACCATTGACCTTCACCGGGAAGGTACAGCCGTACTCGGCCGAAATGCTCAGCGGAATGGACAGCCGGCCGTCGCGTTCTTCAAGCGTTTCTTCAAAAACCCGCATCACCCCGCGCATGAAAGGCAGCGCGCGCTCGGCCAAGAAACGGCGGTCGCCGGTCATCCGGTAGTACTGCCAGTAGAGCAGGCCCATCCAACCACCGCAGGCGAAATCTAGCACGGCACCGGCGCCTATGCCGCCGCATTGGCCGCAGCGGTCGTCCACGGCATGCATCAGCAGCAAGCCGTCGTCAATGCCGAAAAGACTGCGGGCATTGCCACGCATCGTCGCTTGCGAGGCCGGACTTTCCAGCTGATCAAACAGCGGCAGCAGATGCTCGGCATTGCCGGTCGCAAAAGCCAGCGTGTACACCTGCTGGACATTGACATTGAAATGATAATCGCAGCTCCATGGCGGCCGCTGGTAGTCTTCCAGCCAGGGCCCCTGCAAGCCGCTGGGGACGCCGCCGGGCGTCGTCGCGCAGGCGAATTTGTAGAGCGCCAGGAGCCAGAAGCGCTCGTAAAAGGGGTCCGGTACTGACATTGCCGGCTGGCGTTGCCAGTAGGCACCCCACCATGCCTGCGCCGCCCGCAGCGCCTCCGACCAGTCGCCGGCGCCAGATGCGAGGCCGGAGCGGTCGCCGTCCTGGCTGAGCTCGGCGGCCAGGCAGAAGCCATAGCTCGTCTGCTGCCATTGGGCGACCATGCCGGGATCAGCAGGATGGGGCTGATACCAGCCACAGCCAGCGCCGTCCTCAAACTGTCTCGGCGGCGCAAAATCCACAGACGCGAAGAGCTCGCCGAGCCGTTGCCACATCGGCTCGGCAGTCGCCGCCACGACCAGCGCATCGGCGTCGCGCAGGTACAGGCGGTTGCGCGTCATGTCCATGATCAGCTCCAGCGCGCCGGCGGTTGTATCCACGCGGACGACGCCGCTGGCGTAGTTCAGGGTGGCGGACTTCAGGGCCGCCTTGAGGGTGAGCACGAAACGCCCACCGGGCACGCGAGTCGCCGGCCACCACACGGGATAGCGTGGCATGGGTTGCGCGGTGACGCTGGCAGCCTGCAGCAGGCGATTTTCTGCGCTGACATCGTAGGGATCGTAGGCCTTGACCAGATCGCGGTAAGGACAGGGCCGTTCCAGCCTGGTGGCGCCACGATGGTCCCAACAGGAACTCAAGCTGAACTCGAGCTGCAGGCGCCGGCCCGAGCCAAACACCAGCACGCCGAGATCGCTATTGCCCATGGGCACGCCACAATGAACCCGCCGCATGGGAAACTTCAACCGAAAGACTTGGCCTTGGATGTCCATGACTTCTCCTGTCGTTATTCTCCCGCCGCGATGCCGCCGGGGCAAAGGCCAACGCTATGGCGCCGCTGTTGAGCGGGCGTCTTTTCTCTGCCCAGGGTCGGCTTCCTGCCAGACTGGCAACAGCTGGTCCCTCAGGTCATCGTAGCGTGCCTGAACTCGCAGATACACGCCGAAGCGGTCGGGTACGGTAACGTACTCGCGCTCAGCCTCGTCCAGCACGGCGGCGATGCGCCGCTGCCTGGCCACGACGCGCGCGAACTCCTCGCGAGCAGCCCGGAATTCATGGCGGAAACGCGCCGTGTCACCGGTGGCGAGGGTGGCCAGCGCCTCTCTGTACATGTCCAGCGCCGGCTGCAGAAGCACCGGCGCGTCCTTTACCACTTCGTAGAAGCGCAGTTGCAGCTGGCCAATGGCGGCTAGGTCCAGCTTCAGATCTTTGACGACGTTGGGCACCTCATCCAGGCGGACCCGCTCAATGAGATCTAAGCCTTGGCCGGCCTTGACCATCTGGACAGACTCAAGGACCTCCACACAGTCGACAATCATAGCCAGCGACTGATGGCGGATGCCGCGATCGCAGACGACAAGCACCTGCCGTTCGTACCACGCCTGCAAGGATATCACCCCCGGCTGGTGATTCTGGAGAACATAGCCGACAGCTTCCACCAGCGGCCGGCCGTGCGCCGTTAGCTCCAGTAGTTCGCGGAATATCTGACCATGCGTTGCCGTCAGCAGTTCAAAACAGCCAGCGAGCAAATCGCAATGCAACATGTGCAGCTGGAACAGCTCCGAATAGTCTGGGGTGAGCCGGCTCAACAGCAGTTCGTCCACCCGCGGAAAATGTCTGCGGACGAATTGCTGGTTGGCCACCTGATAATCCAGCTCATAAAT
>JAQWBY010000211.1 GCA_028706165.1 Lentisphaeria bacterium
CCATAGATGACCACGGGCATGTTATTGCCCACAAAGTGCGTCTGCCGCAGGACCCAGTCATTGAAGTAGGTCACGGCGCAAATGGTCATTGCGCCGAGAAGACCGAGAATTACGCTTCTGATGGTCAATATTGCCTCCGCAGGCAGTTCGGTTGGGCGGTAGGAACGCGTGGGCGGTTGCCGGTTTGGCGTCAGGCCGCGCGGGGCGCATGGTTACCCCGAGACGATCTGCGAGGCATCGATAACATAGATGGCGCGGCGGCCTTCGTGGGTCGAGTCGAAGCAGATTTTGCTGCTGTTGCGGTTCCAGCGGGAGTGGAGATCGCAACGCGAGGAGGTATTCATATCGGTGATGGATGTAAAGGCACCGATTTGCCGGCAGCGGCCTGAGGACAGTTCGTAGAGAAAGAGCGGCTGCGTGGAGTTTTCCACGGGGTAGCGGTCGGTGAGGAGCCAGCGGCGGTCCGGCGAGTAGTTGCAGTGGCCGTCGGACAAGAAATTATCGCCGCCAATTTTTTGCATGTCGCCGGTGATGATATCGACCAGGTAATAGCCATAGATGTCGCGTTGCGGTGCTTCCAGCCAGACCGCCAGGCGGGTGTCGTCAAAAAACGTGAAATGGGATATTTTCGCATCTTCAATGGGGACTGTGACGTCATTGCCGACGCAGTCCATGGAAAGCATGCGGGAGAGAAATCCCGTATGGCCGGCCTTTGGTCCGCCGGATGCCCAGCGATGCAGGACCACGAAGCGCTGTCCGGCGGGCGCGAGGGTGAAATGGTTGAACCAGGTCTTGGCTTCCGGTCCGGGGCGAACCTTGCCGACGGTGAGTGCGTCGGCAAGTGAGAAGATCAGTCGCTTGTCGCCGGTGGCCAGATTGCCGAGGTAGATGCCGTCCTTTGCGGGCGCTCGTCCGTCGCCGAAGGGGTCGGCGAGTCCGGCGTAGCCGTAGCCGGGGCGGCTGGCATGCACGCGGGCGAAATTGCCGGTGACGACGTCGCGGCCTTTGGGAGCGATGTCATAGGACGCGAAGCCGATGACGTCTTCGGCGCCGGTGGTCAGGGAGTGAATGACGGTGACAAAGCGTCCGTCCCGCCGGTCATTGAAAACGATGGTGTCGTTTTCCTTTCCTGGCAGCCAGCGGAGCATACAGCCCTGTTGCCAGTTCCAAGCCCGGGTTGAGGTTATGGGTGTGAAGCGGCACTTGTTGGCGGTGTCAATGACACCGATTTGCAGGACGTCGCTGGCGCCGGGATCGCGGTCCATGAAGGTGCTTCTTTGGGCGATGATCAGGCGTTCGTCGCAGTTCCATGGGCATTTGTCATAGTAGCCGAAGAAATAGTGGAAATCGTCGTCCGGGGTGATTCGTTGCACGGGGAGTAAGCAGTTTTCCATTGAGTCGTCGTCTTCCTGCCCAATAAGGGCCTTATTGGGCTTGGGTATTCAAGGCTTTGTCCACCACCATGACGCCTTTGGGGGTGATGGGTATGCCGGACAGACGTCGTTGGTCGCCGTGCTGGGTTGCCTGCAACAGGCGCAGTTTCTGGCCAGTGGCCAGATCAATGACCGCGGCCTGTGCCGGTATGGCGTCGGCGGGGCCGCTTACGGTCACGTCGCCGCTGAATGCGGGCAGTTTGCCGGAGGGGGTGGACCAGAGCACCAGTACGGCGCTGTTGCTTACCGGGTCGCGGAATGGGTGAACAATCGGCTGGTAGGCCGCCATCGGGTAGTGCAAGGTGAGGCTGGTCGCCACTCTCTGGCCTTTGGGGACGATGGTCGCGAGCCGCGATGGCGAGCGGTTCTCCAGGAACCACTGCCCCGCCCGTTCCGCATTGTCTTCCCATTGGCCCTGGGGCAGCTCGCGTTCGCCGTCAAGCACGCGCAGTTGCGCGGGTTCGATTTTTCTTTCCAGGTCAAGGAAGTAGCGGTCCACGTGCCGAGTTTTTGGGTTGAGCATGGATGGCCGCCAGTACAGATCGCTGGAATGATAGTCGACTATGGGGATGTCCGTGATGGCGACTGCGGCCGTGGTCGGTTCGAGGCGTTTGTCGAACCAGGCTGTTGCTTGTTGCCAGGCAGCAGCCAGCGGCGTCTGCTTGTCGCCAAGCGCCAGGGCGACGCGTCGCCAGTATTCCGGGCGGCCCAGACCGAAGCGGTCGCCGATAAACTGCCGCGTCAAATCGTCCGGCGAGGCAAAATCACGTGTCAGCGGCGCCTCCGTGGTGAGGGTGAGACTGTCCTGATCGGCTAGAATGAAGCTGTAGTCGGTGAGGGGCAGGTTCTCTAGGACGGCCCAGTCGCCGTCGCGACGGATGCTGGCGTTGCGGACGGTGCCGTCGATGAGGTCGACACAGACCGGTCTGGTCAGTTGGTCGGGCGAGCAACGTACGCGAATGGTGCAGCTGCCGAGAATAGCAGCGGGGCCTGGTCGCGAATCCAGCCACCAGGAGATGAAGAGCTTCCCATCGCGTGTAAAGGGCAGCACGCGGGCCTTGACGGCGGATGACGTGCCGCAGGCGGTGACGGCGAGCGACTGGACGTCGAGGGGGTGGTCGGGCGCCGCGGTCACTACGACACGCGCGGCGTGTGCGGTATTAGGCCGGAATTCCGGCGGGTAACGCCGGCATAGAGGCGTCACACTGTCGGTGGCGGCTCGCAGCGGCGTATCGTTGCCGACGGCTTCGAGAACTTTCCCGGCAGCATCAAGCCAGACAATCCGGGCGTCAATGGTTTCGCCGTTACTTTTCACCGTGGCGGTCAAGTCGATGTTCTGCCGTGGGGGGACGGGTATGGACGGGCTTTCCCAACGCGAAGAAACCGTAAACGGCCCGGACTTGTGGAGTGACTGCCTGCTTTGCTGGTGGTCGTCGATTTCGACGGGCACATCGCTTGGCACCAGGCTGTCGTCGAGGATGGCGGCCACATTGCGGATGGCGCAGTATTTGATGGTGGGCGTGCCATCGGCCCGGAGTAGTGCGCCGGGGTGTTCCATGTCCGGCCTCGCTTTCAGCGTCTGCCAGAAGCTAACCGGGATGCCTAGAGTGCGCTCATAGAGAAAACGGCGGCCGATATGCCGTGCTTCTTCGTAATCGGAGATGCCGCTTTCGGCGCGTTCGACTCCACCGACGGCTTGCACCTCGGTTTGCCAGACGACCAGTGTCGGGTTGACACTTTCGATCAGCTTCCTGAATTCGGCCAGCGCATCGGCGTGGTCGACCCCCACGCTGGCGTATTCTGGGCACCATCGAGGCGTGTGGATGCCAATGACGTCCACCCAATCGCCCAGGCCGGTGCTCAGCATGGCTTTGGCAAAATCCATGTCGTAGCCGACCAGGCCGCCACTGATGATGGTGAGAGTGGGGTCGACACTGCGAAGGGCTTTGGCGTAGGCGATGACCGTCTGGCCGAATTCTATGGGGTTGGGCGCGGGCTTCCAGAATTTACCGATGTTGGGCTCGTTGCCAAATTCCCAAACCCGGATGTCGCGGTGTAAGGCCGTCGCGTTTTTTTTCAGCTGCGCCAGGTGATGGGCCAGCTCATTGTCGTCGGGCTTAGATGTGAACGACACGTGGGCGAGAAGTTGAAATTTGTGTTGTAGGAGCGCCGCGCGAATTTTTTGGGCATGTGGGGAGTCTGCAGCCAGCGGCATGCGTGCGGCCCACTTGACGCCGGCTGCTGCAAGGCGATCAATATGCGCGGTGGTTAATTCACCAGTCTGGAGGTTAGCTCCGACCATGGATGGGCCGACGTCCTCCGTGCGTCGTGAGGCCAAGTAGCAGATGGGTCGGTCCAGGACGAAAGTCGTCTGCGGCATAGCAGTCGTCGGGGGGGCAAGTGGCTCGGTCAGCTCCACTCGGTCTACGGCGAAGGCGTAGCCATGTCCCGAATTGCAGCGGATGCCCACTTTGACGATTCGGGCCAGGTTCGGGTTTTCGTGCCGGAAGACGGACGAGTCCTGGGAAATATCGACCGTGACGTGTTTCCAGTCGTTGCCTTTGAGTGTCCCGAGCTCCCAGAACATCTGGCGGCCGCGCTCATCGACGGCTTTGGCGTAGAGCTGTCGTGTCTGGTTGCCGTCGCCGCGCAGCCAGAGGACCAGGTATCTGTGCTGCGACCAGTCCCAGACGCCGTCCGCGCAGGTCTTGGTCAGCCAGTAGAAATGGTTCTTGGTGGTCTCGTCGCTGACCAGCAGGGCCTTTTCACCTTCTGCGGCATCCCCAGTAAGGCTGAGGGTGCTCTGGCCGCTGCCCTCGATATTTTTTTCTGCAACCCAGTCCAGGCCGTGTTCGAAGTCGTCCAGGAGCAGGTCCGCGTGGGCGAGGCCGGCGAGAAGGCAGGCGCTGAGAATGCTGCGAACAACTTTTTTCATACTATGGCCTTTCATTCCTCGTTGGGGATTACTTCGAGTAAGGGAACCAGAAGGCGGTGCTGGTGGCGCCCTGATGTGTGGACATGAGTGTCCCGGTGGGGGCATGCCCAGCTACTGGGTGAGCTGAGAACAAGAATGGGATATTGTTATTGAGTCGGCTGGGGAATCCAGTGCTTGTTGTATGGCGCTGCGCGCATGCTTTCCACATGGCCGTCGATAAACTGCGCGTTGAACAAATTCATGTGCCAATCACCCAGGTAATACGCGGAGCCGCCGGTGTCATAGGCCTTGTCGACATGGAATCTTTCCCACATATTCAAGGTTTGGCTATCAACCGCCTGAATCGTCTGGCTGGGTTTGGTAAAAGCCGAGATCAAACGCGCGTCCTTGGTATAGAGGCCGGTGGATGTGTAGAGTTTGATTTGCCCTACCGCGTTTTGGTGGCAACCGTACGAGAACGTCATTGGGCTGGGTGTCCCCGTCGGCCGGTTGGACGTTGTCGTGAACGATTTTGAAGGACAGACATAAGCCTTGTAATCGCCAACAAAGGGCGCTAGCAGGTCCTGAAACCGGTAGAATTGTGACGCTTGTCCCTCGGGATGGTATTGGCTGACGCACACGAAGCCATCGTAGGTGTCGCTGTACATGATGGCTGCCGTGCCTATCTGCTTCAAATTGCTGGTGCAGGATATGGCGCGGGCCTTTTCCCGTGCCTTGCTCAGTGCAGGTAAAAGCATGGCCGCCAGAATGGCGATGATCGCGATGACGACCAGCAGTTCAATCAGGGTGAAGGCGCGTTGCGGGGACCTGGAGCTCAATGTTTTGTTCGTCATGACCCTACTCCTCATCGTTGGGACAACAACAACCACAGGACTCGCGAAAATACGTCTTGAAAGGCAAGTGGACAGCGACAGCTGGGGATTGATTGCTGTGGCCCAGACGGGCCTCCAGCAGCTTCATCATCGACTCCGCAACCCGCTCCGGGGCAATGCCGGCGGTCGTTAGCGCGGGGTTGAAAAAAGAGGATATCTGGTGGTTGTCGATACCCGCGACCGCGATGTCCTCGGGTACGCGGTAGCCGCATTGGCGCAAGCCATGCATGACACCGATCGCGGTGATGTCGTTATGGCAGAGTATCGCCTGCGGTTTCCCTTCTTGACGCAACAGCTCCCCAATGGCGTTCCGCGCCGTTTGCATGTCCTGCGCGGGCAACAGAAACAAACGCTTCGCACTATCCAAACCCGCGGCTTGCATGGCGGCAACGTAGCCGCGTTGGCGGATGGTATTCCGGTCTACTCCGAGATACCAGATATTACGAAAACCGTGCTTGCGGATGAAGTGCTCAGTCAACTGCCGCGCCATGGCGGTATAGTCGATGCAGAGGCAGTCGACACGAACGCTGGTTGCCTTGCTAAAGACAACTACCGCAATGTCCTGCTTAAGCGCGGCTTCCAGAGACGGCCAGAAGTCCTTTTTTTCAACCACACCGGTAATTTTGCCGATGATCAGACCGTCGACTTGCCGCCCCGCCATGTCGCGAATTCGCGAACTGAGCTCGTCTTCGTCTTGATAACCACTGACGAGGAGCTGGTAGCCAGAAGCATGCACGTGCCGGCGCAAGGCCTCAATCAACTCGCTGCGAACCGGATTGCTTAACTCCGTGGCAATGAGACCAATGGTCTGAGTGCGCCGCTGGACCAGGCCCTTGGCCATCATGTTCGGTGAATAACCCAGGCGAGTCGCCGTCGCCCGAATCAGTACCTTGGTCTCAAGGCTGATCCGCGGATGGTCGCTCAAGGCACGACTCACCGTCGTGTAACTCTTGCCCGATTCCCGCGCGATGTCGATGATCGTGACGCGCGCCATAGGTGACTTTCCTCTGCGAAGTGGTGGTTGCGCAAACGTTTGCGCCGTGGGTCCTAAAAAACGCGCAAACGTTTGCGCGAATACCATACGCTAATTGCCGGCGGTGATTTGTCAAATTTATTGTTTTGGGGTGGGGTGGGAGTTTTGGAGTCGGTCAGAAAGCACCCCGGTGTTTTCCCCATCGGGGTGCTTACTGACCGACGACTTACCTTGTTTTGTTGCGGTTAAGCGTCTTTTTTGCTTTTGTTTTATCGGACGCTATACTATCTCATAATTATGATAAGTGATAATAAAGGACAAAAAAATGACTAATAATAAAGAAATACAGTTATTGACCCCGCTGGACGTGATGAAGAATATGGCGAGCAAGGCCCGGCAGTTGCGTCTTGCCCTGAATATGCCGCAGGCGGAGCTGGCTCGTCGGGTCGGTGTGGCTGTCGGCACAGTCAAACGTTTTGAGAATACGGGCGCGATTCAGTTTAAACACCTGTTGCAAATCGCTCTGGTGCTGGGACGGCTGGACGATTTTGAATCGGTTTTGCGTCAGGATGTTCTGCCAAAATCCCTCTTTGGTTTGAAAGAGCCTCAAAAACGCCAGCGTGCGAGATCAAAATGAAACTTAACGTTTTTTTGCATGCTTTTGGACGTCGTTGTCAGGTCGGGTTGCTGTATGAGGAGAACAGTCGGATTTTCTTTGAATACGCGCCGGATTTTCTCGCGAGCGGTATTGAGCTTTCGCCTTTCAAACTGCCGTTGCGTCCCGGTGTGTTTGAGG
>JAQWBY010000212.1 GCA_028706165.1 Lentisphaeria bacterium
TTTGGTGTTGGCGGTGACGACGACGGTGGTGGACTGGGCGATGCTCAGCTTGGTGGTTTCCCGCATGTTGAGCGTTTTGCCGCGATAAACCATGGTCAGGGCGAGGTCTGCCGGCAGTTCAGCGGTATCCCAGCTTAGTTCAATGGCCTTGCCGGTGAAAGGCTGGCAGTTGAGCTCCCAGGACTGCGGCAGTTCCGGCGCGCGGACGTCTTTGTAGAGCGTGGGCAGTTTGCCGCCTGGCGAGGGCATGGTAACCATGCCGGTCTGCATGCCGGGCGGCGGGGCAAAAATATCCTCGCCGCGGTCGTATTTCTTTGACGCGCCGGTTTTACAGCCGAGCCAGACATCTTCGGTGTGCGAATTGACCAGGACGATGCGCAGGAGAAAATCCTCGGCCAGCAAAGCAGAACAGCCTAACAACATGGCACAACAAAAAATCTTGGCGTACATGTGATGAACTCCCCTGTTTACGGCTTGCGAGTTTGCTCAGAACGGCCTCAAAAAATAACTGTTTTGCTGTTGAAATCAACGTCAGGCTCGGCGGAGGAGGGCGGCGTAGGCGCCGTCGTGGCTTGCCGTGGGCAGGAGCTGGTGTTCGGCGCCGAGGGCGAAGTCGGGATGAGCGGCGAGGAAGGCGCGGACTTGGTCGTGGTTTTCCTCTTTTTCGATGCTGCAGGTGCTGTAAACCAGGCGGCCGCCGGGCTTGAGTAGCGATGCGCCGGCGTGGAGAATCCGCGCCTGCAGCGCCGCCAGTTCCCGGAGGGACGCTTCGCTGAAGGCCCAGCGCACATCGGGCCGGCGGCGGATGACGCCGCTGTTACTGCAGGGCACGTCAAGCATCAGTGCATCAATGGTCGCTGCCGGCAGCACTGGGCTGGTCGCATCGGCGACGGCGATGCTGACGTTGGTGAAGCCGGCGAGGTTTTCCCGCACGCGGGGCAGCTTCGCCTCCGCGCGGTCAAAGCAAAAAAGCTGACCTTGCCCGCGCATGGCTTCTGCCAGCAGGAGGGATTTGCCGCCCGGGGCGCAGCAGAGGTCGGCGACCTGTTCGCCGTGGCTAGGCGCCAGCAGTGACGGTGCCAGCAGGGTCGATGGGTCTTGGATGTAAAAGGGTGTGCCGCGGCCCATGATCTGCGACAGCGGCACGCCGTCGGCACTCTTCAGCACGAAGAGCTCCTGGTCGGGCGCCCATGGCATAGGCGGCAACGGCTGCAGCAGTGCGGCGGTGGCTTCAGGTAGGGTATTTTCAGGCCAACGGCGCCGCCGAAATACCGTGGGCGCAGGCTGTTGCAGTACGGCGGCCATGGCTGACAAGTCCTCTGGCGTGAATTGCCGCCGCCAGCGCTGCCAAAGCGTTTCGGGCAGTTCCAGCTGCACCCAGGCCGGCGCGCAGGCGGTCAGGCCATCGCGACCCGCCTCGGTCAGCCGCGCGCAGAGCTGACGTAGAAAGGCGTTGACGAAACCGGCCTCGGCGGCCGCATGGCGTTTTTTGACATAGGCGGTTGCGACATCGGCGACGACTGGCGCGGCGACGCCGTCTGACCACAGAATTTCTGCCATAGCCCACCACAGGACGCGGCGGGTGCGCGGCCTGACGCGACCCTGGCTGAGTTCGCCGATAAGCCAGTCCATACTGGCGCGGTGGCGGTGTATCGCCAGCAGCAGATGCTGCGCAAGTTTGCTGCCGGTCTGTTCGGAGGTTTTTGCCGCCCCCGGGGCGGAGTCACTGAGCATGGCCGTGACGTCGGCGAGTGACTGGCTCAAGACACTGTTGTGATGGCGCGGGCCGGGTGCGGCGGTGGGCATGGCGGCAGCCCTATGACTGATGGGTGAAGTCCCGTGAACAGAAAAGCCGCTCGTTGGCTCGGAAAATCGCCAGCTCAACGGCGGCCTTTGTGGATTTTTTAGCGTTTGACCGATAAAGTAAAGTCTTTTGTGGCTCTTGCAATGCTGCAGAGCAATTATCGCTGCGGAACCATGTACCAACGGAGGTGCCGCCATGGGCATTTTTACATATTACGTCCTACCCGTCGCCAGCTTGGCGGCATTTATTGTCACACAGAGCGTCAGTCTGGCCGGCGACGTGGCCACTGGCCGGCTCTACGCCCAGGTTGGTCGCCCGACGGTTGTGGTCAATGACGCAATCCGAATTCAGCGCGACGTCGCCGCTCTGCAGGCCGACATGCGGGTCCTCCAGGAAGACCAGAAGATGCTGCTGGCGCGGATACTTGGCCTCGAACAGGAAATCCAGAATCGCGATGAGCGCATCAAGGAACTACGGAATCTGCTCACCGCCAACGACAATCGCTTTGAGGCACTCGACCGCGAATGGCGTCAGCGTTTCGATGCTCTCAATGCCGCTCTGGAACAGGAACGGGCCAATCGCAGCCAGGAAATACAGGCCGTGAGCAAGGCCATGGCGGCCGAAATCGTCCGCGTCGAAAAAAGTGCTATGGCGGCAGCCAAGCCGTCGGCGCCGTCGGCGTATTCCGGCAAGTACAAAGAGCTCGTGGTGCAGAAGGGCGACACGCTCAGCGGCATATCGTCTTTGGCCGGCGTGTCCATTGAGAGCATCCGCGAGGCCAATGGGCTCAAAAGCGATGTCATTCGGGTAGGGCAGGTGTTGAAGATACCCACGAAATGAGCGTCTGTGCATGCTCCGGCGACGCCAGGCATGCGGACCGCAGGCGTAACACAGAGGACAGAACATGAACGATGCAACGCTGAAAAAGGAAATCGTGGCCCTGCTGCGGCGGAATGCTCGCATGCCTGAAAAGGAACTTGCGGACAGACTGAACAGCACCGTCGACAAGATCGCCGCGCTCATCCGCGAGCTGGAAAAGGACCGCGTGATCATGGGCTACGCCGCCATTATCAACCAGGAAGCCGAAAATGGCGAAGTGCGCGCCATCATTGAAGTCGGCGTGCAGCCTGAACGTGATACCGGCTTCGATACCATCGCCGAACGCTTGGGGAAATTTCCCGAAGTGCACTCGGTGTATCTGGTGTCGGGTCACTACGACCTCCGCCTGGAAGTCGTTGGGCAGTCCATGCAGGACGTCGCGTCTTTTGTGTCGAGTAAATTGGCTTCGCAACCGGGCGTAAAATCGACGGCGACCTACTTTTTGCTGAAGAAGTACAAGGAAGCCGGCGTGCAAATAAGTAAGGACGAGCATTATGAGCGACTCAAAATTGTCCCCTAAGCAGTGGGTGGCGCCGCATATCGCGGGTCTCCCACGCAGTGGGATACGTGATTTTTTCGAGCTGGTCAAGACGATGGACGACGTGATCTCGCTGGGCATCGGCGAGCCGGATTTCGTCACCCCGTGGCATATTCGCGAGGCCTGCATTTACGCCATCAACCACGGCTACACCAGTTACACGTCGAATCTCGGCGACCCGCGCTTGCGCAAGGCCATCTGCAAGTACAGCGCCGAGAATTTCGGGCTTGAATACCAGCCAGAGAATGAGTGCATCGTCACCGTTGGCGTCAGCGAGGCGCTGGATATCGTTTTGCGGGCCGTGCTCAGTCCTGGCGATGAAGTGTTGTACCACGAGCCCTGCTACGTGTCCTACGCGCCAAGTGTGCGCATGACCCACGCCGTGCCGGTGCCCGTGCTGACGCGAGCGGAAAACGACTTCGTGCTGCAGGTCGAGGACCTGGAAAAGGCGGTGACGCCGCGCAGCAAGGTGTTGCTGTTGAACTATCCCAACAACCCCACCGGCGCCGGCATGACGCTGGCGGACAAGCAGCTCATGGCGGATTTTGCCATTCGCCATGACCTGCTAGTGCTCAGTGACGAGATTTACGAAGAGCTTAGTTACATTCCGCGCACGCCGTCCATCGCGTCCTTGCCGGGGATGAAGGAGCGCACGGTGACGCTCAACGGCTTCAGCAAGGCCTTTGCCATGACGGGCTTCCGGATCGGCTACGCATGCGGGCCGGACGACCTCATTGAAGCGATGATGAAGATTCACCAGTATTCCATGCTTTGCGCGTCGAGTATCGCCCAGGCCGCCGCCATTGAGGCTTTGCAGAATGGGCAAGGGCCGCGGGAAGATATGCGCCGGGAATACGAACAGCGCCGCAATGTCATTGTCAAGCGCCTGAATGAGATCGGCCTGCCGTGCTTTATGCCGCGCGGCGCCTTCTATGTCTTTCCACGCATCAGCAGTACCGGGCTGGATTCGGCGACCTTCGCCAAGCGCCTCCTGCAGGAAAAACATGTCGCTGTCGTGCCGGGAACGGCCTTTGGCAGCTGCGGCGAGGGCTTCGTGCGCTGCTCGTACGCGACATCGCTGGAGGAAATTGAGATCGCCATGACTCGCATCCAGGAATTCGTGTCCGCGTTGTCATGATCCACGTCCTCACCAACACCTATCACCTCCATCCCGTGCCGGCTGCGGCGCGGGTGGAGTTGGACATGGGCTGCGGCAAGGGCCGCTTTACCCTCGCGTTGGCTCAGCGCTATCCCGAGCGCGTCATTCTGGGCAGCGACGTGATGTTCGGGCGACTGCGGCGTTTGGAAGCCAAACGCGAAAGACTCGGGCTGGACAACCTCTCGCTGCTGCGAGCGGAGAGCGGCCAGCTGGTATCTTTCCAACTGCCGCCGGCGTCCGTCGATCGGCTGCACCTTTTGTGCCCGGACCCGTGGCCCAAAGCGCGGCACCAAGTGCGTCGGCTGGTCTGCACGGAATTTCTCTGTCGGTTGCGGCGCATTCTCAAACCGGGGGCTATACTACACCTGTCAACCGACCACCGGCCTTATTACGACGACTGGCTGCAATTGCTTGCTGCAGTGCCGTTCTATCAGCCGTCAACGGAGGGCATTGACGACATCTGCGACCTCAAAACGGATTTCGAACTACAGTGGAACGCCATGGGCAAAGAAGTCAATCATCTTTGCTATCGCGTTACTGATGAGTAGGAAGATGCAGCAACAGTAGAGAGGGAGTGAACCATGCGGAGTTTTATTGTTTCGACGCTATTCGTAATGGTAGTGCTGACCTTGGCTTATCTCGGTTACCAGCATTTTTATCTGCAGGACGGAGCGGGGACGGACAATGCGGCCGTGGAGCCTGGCGATGTCGCCGCTACCGACGGGCAGGGCGTGACGGCGAACGGCGAGACTGCCCCCGCCCAGGCCAGTATTGCCAGCGACATCATCAATTCCGATACGGTGCAAACAGGTATCGACCGCGTGATTGCGGTTGAAGATAAAATCGAAGAAAAGTTCCAGAGCAATCAAAAGACCGAGGAGAACGCGGCGGCTATCAGCGACCTTGAAAAACAGATTGCGGACATGCAAGCCAAGATTACCGAAGAGGATAGTGTTCACCGCCAATTGCTCAAGCCCCTGCCGCAGACGCCTATCTTTGACTTGGAGAACGCCCAGGCCGAACGTGACCGGCAGATTCGGGCCCAAATCGAACGCAAGGAAAAGATCAAGGAGTCAGGGTTGCGGCTTCGTGAGCTGAATAAGGAATTGCAGGGTTTGCGGAAGCAGCTGTATGATCTCAAGCATCCCCGCTGAGGGGGCCTCTGTCACCGCATGGCCTGCCAAGCGGCGATGTTGTTTTGCGTATGGGCGTTTATGGCGGCGCGGGGACTTCCCGGTCACAATTTGGTATTATTTCGCCGGCAGGGGGCATTGGGGCGCGAAGCGGTATTGGTATAGTATTGCCAAGTCATGATGGCGCGCCTTGTCTTCAGGCGTTTGGCCGTTGTCATGCGTGGTCACTAGCCAATCACGGGAGTCCGTCCTCATGTTCAATACCTTCGCTGCTGACAAGCCGTATTTGCTGGCCAAATTCAAGACGTCGAGTTTTGCCGCGGGTAGTGGCGTGGACAATGCGACGGTGAAGCGGCGCATTCTTGAGCTTGCCGACAGCATGCCCGATGCGCCGCATCCGGTGGTGAAGGGTCGGGCTTTCGAGCTGGTCTGCCGCGAAATTCAGATTGACGTGAGCAAGCACGACTGGTATCCCGCTTTCGGCTGCTACGACCGCAATGATCGGCCGCTGAGTGTGCTGGTGCAGCGTTGGGATCGCGAGGTCAATGCCACACGCCTGCAGTGCCGTCAGCTGTGGGACGCCATGCAAAAGAGCGGCGCCGGCATTATGTGGAAGGACTTCGATCACTCGGTGCCGGACTGGGACGCGGTGTTCACGCTGGGGTTCCCCGGCCTGCGCGAACGCGCCCGGCAGTATCGCCGGCAGCACGAGGAGCAAGGCACGCTCACGCCGGCCGTCGCCGCATATTTTGACGGCATCGACATCACCTACACGGCCATTCTGGCAATGATCCTGCGTTTCCGGGACTTGGCGCTGACCCAGCGTGGCGACAATCCGCGGGCGGAAGCGGTAGCCGCCTGCCTTCAGGCCTTGCATGACGGCCCACCGCAAGACACCTATCAGGTTCTTCAGCTGGTCTATTTGTTCTTCATGTTTGGCGAGCACATCGACCGTTTTCAAGTGCGTTCCCTAGGCAATCTCGACCGCACGGTTATGCCCTATTATCGCCGGGACCTTGACTCGGGGCGTTACAGCGAGGCGCAGATCCGCGAATTCTTCGCGTACTTCCTGATGCAGTGGTCGGGCATTGACAACTACTGGGGCCATCCTTTCTACTTCGGCGGGACACGCGCTGACGGCGAGAGTGAGATCAACGAGCTGTCCTACCTCATCCTGCAGGTCTATGACCAGCTCGGTATCTGGACGCCGAAGCTGCAGCTGAAGGTCTCACCCAATACGCCGCAGCCCTTCATTGATCTGGCTCTGGACATGATTCGCCGTGGCCACAACAGCATCGTCTTTCTCTGCGAGCCTGGGATGTGGCGGGCCATGACGAGCAAGGGCTTCAGCGCTGAAGAGGCGCGCACCTGCTTCATCTCCGGCTGCTACGAATTCGGCGCGCTGGGTCGTTCCAACGGCACTGGTGCTGGCCATATCAATATGCTCAAGCCGCTGGAATTCGTCTTCAA
>JAQWBY010000213.1 GCA_028706165.1 Lentisphaeria bacterium
TCCGACTGATCATCGACCTGATCGGTCCGATCGGTCCGATCCGTCCGATCCGTCCGCGACAAAAAACAGACGATCCGACTGATCCGACTGATCCGACTGATCCGACTGATCCGACTGATCCGACTGATCCGACTGATCCGACTGATCCGACTGATCCGACTGATCATCGACCTGATCGGTCCGATCCGTCCGATCCGTCCGCGACAACAAAAAAGACGATCAGACCGATCGGACCGAATTCAGATACGCATCCATCTTCTCATGCACTTTCTGCCCGGCCTCCGGCCCCCCGGGAGGCGGAAACACGTGGTTCGCCGGAATAGCGGCAAGCTCCAGAACCAGTGCGTCCCGGACGCACACCAAGTCGTCCGGTGTCAGGCCAGTCACCCTGAGTATCTTGGAGTTGTCGATAGTGCGATCGAATAAGCGGTCAAACTCGAGTCCCCAGTCGCGGGTGGTGTTGAGCGTGGCATTCTCCAGGAAGGTGTCTTTATCAACCCAGACAAATTCCGCGCCAATCAGCTCGGTGTAGTACTCGGCGACCTCGCCCCACGTATGTACCTCGCCAGAGCCGAGGGTAAAGGCCTCGCCGTACGCCTTTTCGTTGAGCACTAACCGGGCGAACATTTTCCCGATGTTGCCTGACCAGCCCAATCCAGCAACGAGATTCTTAGCCTCCACGGGCAAGAGGATCTTTTTGTGTTGGCGGGCACGTGACAGAAGCACCGAGGCACCCGTCGTAACCATGTCAAAGCGAATATTGGAGAAAGAGATGAGTGGTCTCACGATGGTCCAGTGCCGATATTTCGAGTTGCGGATGAGCCGCTCGCACTTGGACTTCGGAATCGCGTATTTCTCGTTGGCGAGCAGGTCCTCGTCGCGACTGACATCAAGCAACTGGGGCGATGTCTCGCGGATGGGGTGCTCCTCGTCTGCATAGACGCGGTAGGAGGACAGAAAGATCAGATGCTTCGTATGCTGCATCAGCAGCTCGTAACGGTGCTCGTAGAAGGCGGCATCCGGGTAATGAATGAAGTCAATGATGGCATCGTAACGGTTCTTTGCGAAAAAGTCCGTCAGAAACGCATCATCGACGCGCGCCTTGATGAAAGTCAGATTTCCATTCTCAGAGACCTTGTCCTCCAAACAAACGACATCGACTCGGTAGCCGAGCTGCAACAGTTCCGACGCGGTCTTGCTGCCCAGCGTGCCGCCACCTGCAATCAGAAGAACTCTCGGTGTTTCCATGGTGGGATATCACTTTTTCATCTCGTCACTCCTTAAAGCCTGCCCCGTTGAATTCGACCTTCGCGTTGTGCAGTCTGAATGTCAGTATGGACATGATTCTTCCTTGGTCTTCCTGATTCGCCAACGCAACCCACCCTCTTGATTACCCACCGGTCGCTCTTGTTGCCCAGACGGGACCCGTTGGCGATGGCTGACCAGAGCTCGCCTCGCTGAGCAGAAGCGTGACACGACCGAAACCCCAGAACTCACATGCGGGAAACGTCGTTAAGATAAGAGCTTGAATGTGCTCGCCAAGGCAGCAACCCACTTTTCTCACGAAAAACCGTGATAAAAGCGTCGATTTATTGCTCAAGTAGTCGGTAATCTATCATCATCACCACGCCGGAATAACGCATTCCGGCGCAACGCCTGATAAAGTGCGGTATATATTAGCGCGTTCCGCAGTTAACCGGGGCATTTTCCGCCCCGGCTTTGTCCACGGGTTGGCAAACCAGGAGAGAATCATGTTCGATCAAAACAGGCCGAGCACCCAGAATCTGAATCGCAAAGAGTATCTCGACAAAGTCCTTGGCTGCTGGACGGGCAAGAACATCGGCGGCACCCTCGGCACCCCGATGGAAGGCAAGCGCGACGTTTTCAACGTGACTTTCTACACGCAGGATCAAAAGGGCGTGCCCGCACCCAACGACGACCTCGATCTCCAGCTCGTCTGGCTTCAAGCCGTGGAAGAACACGGTGCCGAACACATCACCGAGCGCCTCCTCGGGGAATACTGGATGGGACACATTATCGGCCCCTGGAATGAGTACGGCGTGGGCAAGGTCAATATCAGCAATGGCCTGGTACCACCACTCTCCGGCGCTGTCAACAACGACCAGTGGAAAAACAGCAACGGCGCCTGGATCCGCTCCGAAGTGTGGGCCTGCATGTTCCCCGGCTCGCCCGACGAAGCCGCCAGCTACGCCTGGATGGACGCCTGCGTCGACCACGCCGACGACGGCATCTACGCCGAGCTCTTCACCGCGTCCGTCGAAGCCGCCGCATTCGTCGAAAGCGACATCCGCAAACTCATCGAAATCGGCCTGAGCAAAATCCCGGCGGACTGCCGCGTCGCCCGCAGCGTCAAGCTCGCCTGCAGCGAGTACGACGCCAAGCACGAGTTCGTCAACGCCCGCAATGCCATCGTCAAAGAGAACGAAGACCTCGGCTGGTTCCAGGCGCCTGCCAACATCGGCTTCACCATTCTGGGCCTGCTCTACGGGGAAGGCGACTTCGGCAAAACCGTCTGCGCCGCCGTGAACTGCGGCGACGACACGGACTGCACCGGCGCCACTGCCGGCGCCATCCTCGGCATCATCAAAGGCCGCAGCGGCATTCCCAAGGAATGGATTGAACCCATTGGCGAGACCATCAAGACCGTCGCCATCAACCCCTTCAAGCTGGATGTGCCCAAGACCCTGCAGGAGCTCACCGACCGCGTGGCCCGCGTGGCCTTCGAGACCTGGGTCCGCAACCCCACGCTCATCCCTATCTCCGATGCGCCGACCGCCATTGACGACGCCTACCGCGCCATGCTGCTCTCCTCCGGCGCCGTCGCCAAGCGCCTGTGGCAGCGCTCCAGTATGATCCTGCGCTACCCCCTGCCCTACGGCTGCTTCAATGTCCAGTACGTCGACGGCCCCATCGCCAAGCCCGGCCAGCCCCTGCGCATGAAGCTCTGGCTCAACCACCTGGTGCTTGACGACAAGAGCGTGCACTGCCGCTGGGAACTGCCCGAGGGCTGGACAGCCGAACCCGGCTGCGAAGTCACCATGCTCGCCCACCACGGCAACGAAGTCGTCAAGGAAGTCACCATCATCCCCGGCGACTTCGGCGGCGCCTACGAGTACATCCTGCTGGAAATCACCCTCGCCGGCCGTTTCAACCCTGAGTACATCACGGTGCCCTTCCAGCTGGCTGGCTGCGTCCAGAACGACTACCGCCAGACCACCCAAGACCACTGGGACGCCCGCAACCGCATGAGCGCCCGCCGCGCAGCCAGGCCGCTCTAAGCCGACGCCACTTCTGTGGCATGCCTCCCACAGCCGCGGTCGGCCCCGGCCCGGGTCGGCCGCGGCATGCCTGTATCATCCTGGCAAAACACCACTCCCCACGTATTGACCTGAGCCATATCAACCATGACTGAACTAGCCAACACCATTCGGGACGAAGAACAGCTTGACGACTTGCTGTCACGACCGTCACCCGAACTTGTTGACCTCATGGGACGCCTGAATGGCGACATCATCATCCTGGGTATCGCCGGCAAGATCGGCGTGTCGCTGGGGCGATGCGCGCTGAACGCCATCCGCCAGGCCGGAATCCGCAAACGCGTCTATGGCGTCGCCCGCTTCAGCACGCCGGCGTTGCGCGAGAAGATCGCGTCATATGGCATTGAGACCATCGCCTGCGATCTGCTCGACCGCGATGCCGTCACGGCCCTGCCGCAGGTGGACAATGTCATCTTCATGGCCGGTCGCAAGTTCGGCACCGCCGGCCGCGAAGACCTGACCTGGGTGATGAACACGGTGGTCGCAGACAACGTGACCAGGCATTTTCCGTCCTCGCGCATCGTCGCCTTTTCCACGGGCTGCGTCTATCCGCTGGTCACTGCCGCGACGGGAGGCTGCGATGAACGCATTCCGCCAGCGCCAGTGGGCGAATACGCCCAGTCCTGCCTCGGTCGCGAACGCATCTTCCAATACGCCGCGCTGACCTACGGCACCAAGATCACCCTTTTCCGCCTAAATTACGCGATTGATCTGCGCTACGGCGTCCTGCACGACATCGGTCGCGCCATCCTCGCCGGCGAAGAAGTTGATAACAGCGTCGGCCATTTCAACGTGATCTGGCAGGGCGACGCCAATAATGTCGCGCTGCGCTCGCTGGAGTTGGCCGCGTCACCAGCGGCAATCATCAACGTCACCGGCCCGGAAAACATCGCCATTGAAGACGCCGCACGCGCCCTCGCGGACCACCTGGGCAAGCCCCTGCGTTTCCGGCACGAGCGCTCCGGCGAAGCCGCCTATCTGTCCGACGCGTCGCGCATGATCGCCCTCTTCGGCGCTCCGACGGTGCCCTTGGAACGACTGATCGCCTGGCAGGCCGACTGGCTCCGCAAAGGCGGCGCGTCGCTGGACAAGCCGACCCATTTCCAAGTCAACGACGGCAAATACTAAGACGCCGCTACCGCGATCTTTGACCACGCTTACGCGGCCTTCAACTACGCCTGACGATCAGAAAATGAAAATCATCGCCCGGGGATGGGACGCCAGTCCACACCACGGGATTAGCCGTGTTCCTTCGTAGTTCCTTCTTTTTCATTCGTGGTTTCTTTTGTCTACCTACATGGGAGTGGTTCCATGCCCATCGCCCCCGCCGTTCTCCAGCGTTTCCGCGCCGGCTGCGTCATCCCGGCCCAGCCCCTCGCTTTGGATGAAAACCGCCGCTTCCTCCCCCGCTACCAGCGCGCGCTCTGCCGCTATTACATCGACGCGGGCGTCGGCGGCATCGCCGTCGGCGTACATTCGACACAATTCGAGATCCGTAAGCCCGAAATCGGTCTTTTCGAGCCCGTACTCAGCCAGACAGCGCAGTTCATCGACCGCTATTGTGCGCGTCGCGGGCAGCAGGTTCTCAAGATCGCCGGCATCTGCGGCCGCCGCGACCAGGCGCTCGCCGAAGCCCACTTCGCGGTCAGCTGCGGCTACGACGCCGGCCTCCTCAGCCTCGCCGCCTTCCGCAACGACGACACCGAGGCCCTCATCAACCACTGCCGCGCCGTCGCCGACGTCCTCCCCGTCATCGGCTTCTACCTCCAGCCCAGCGTCGGCGGCCGCATTCTCCCCTACGACTTTTGGCGCCAATTCTGCGACATCGACAAGGTCCTCGGCATCAAGATCGCGCCATTCAACCGCTATTGCACCCTCGACGTCGTTCGCGCCGTCGCCGAATCCGGCCGCGATATCACGCTCTACACCGGCAACGACGACAACATCGTCGGCGATCTGCTTACGGTCTACAACATCGCCGGCCACCATATCCGCATCCGCGGCGGCCTGCTGGGGCACTGGTGCTGCTGGACCCGCCGCGCCGTCGAACTCCTCGACGAAATCCACCGGCTTCTGGACAGTGACGCAGCCATTCCGCCCGAGCTGCTCACTCGCGCCGCCCAGATCACCGACTGCAACGCCGCCTTCTTCGACCCCGCCCACGCCTTCGCCGGTTGCATCCCCGGCATCCACGAAGTCCTGCGCCGACAAGGCCTCCTCAAGGGCATCTGGTGCCTCAACCCAAACGAAACCCTCTCAGCCGGCCAGGCCGACGAAATCACCCGCGTCCACGACGCCTACCCACACCTGCACGATGACGCCTTCGTCGCCAAGCACCTCCAACACTGGCTCAACAACGAAGACTGACGACGCCACCAATAATACCCTATTTGGCGTGCGTCAAAGCAAAGTCGAGGGCTGTCGGGCGGTCCGGTTGCCCTACCAGGCTCAGTCTTCCAGGAAGAAAGGGGTGTCCTCGTCGATGAGCTTGCGCAGGCGTGACATGCCCTTGGCGGCGCCTTTTTTCACCGCATCGGGGTCCGGCGCGGCCTGGCTCCCGTCGTCAGCGACGCCGTCCTGGTCGTCATCTTCAGCGGCGTCTTTCTGCCTGTCACCAGCGGCGTCTTCCCGCCCCCCACCGTCAGCGGCAGCGTCCTGATCGGCGGCGGCGCCTTCCTGGTCATCGTCGCCATCCACCGCATGATCCTGATCCTCAGCATCCGTCATGTCATGCTGGGCAGCGCTATTGCGTGGTGACTGTGGTTTTGGAGTGGTGTCGGCCGGCGGCGCGGTTGGCTTGATATGCTTTTCATCGGCTGCACCGTCAGCGCTGGGCGACGTGGTTGGCTCCCCTGTCGCCGTATCGCCGCCATCGGCTGGCACGTCGTCGCTGCCCTCGTCATTTTGCGGCGGGGCCATGGTGCTGCCGCGTTTAATGACATTGATGGTGGTGACTGGGTACTGGGTGAGTTTGTAGCCCTTGGCCTCGCGTGAACGCAGCGCGTACCGGTCGAAATCGACGGTGACGGCATGGTATGAGCGGCGGTTGTTGGGTGCCAGTTCCAATGAAAGCACCACGCCGCTGTTGGTGTAGAGATTTTCGATCAGGCAATTCGGTGGCACAATGTGATATTCGCGCCCGAGGGTAAACTGCTCAAGGGTGAAGCGCTTGACAAACCAAGTGCCTTCCTGCCGGTCGCGGTAGAGAATACAATAGACTTGGTCCTTGTTCCACAGCATCACATATTTGGTCGGGCCGATGTACTCCTTCTCCGGCACGGAAATCACGCGGCAGGTGCCGTCGTTGCGCAGCAAGACCAGGCGGTCGAACTCCGTGCACACCAGTGGTGCGCTGTCCTTATTGCTGCCCTTGACATTGGTACCGAGAAAGTGATTCAGGCGGTCGTGGTGCACTTTCACATCGCGCCGGGCGATTTTGCGCACGTCCACCGGGGCGAAGCCCGTAATGAGCGTCCGTCGCGGGAACTGCGCGCCGTATTTGTCCAGCAGACGCCGGATGTACGCAATCGCGTAATCAACCATGTGTGCCAGATTCTCTTCCGTCGCCGCCATGTCCTGCAGCAATGACGCGAGGTCCTGCTCGTTTTTGCGAATATCGAACATGGATATGCGCCG
>JAQWBY010000214.1 GCA_028706165.1 Lentisphaeria bacterium
GAGGAAAAAATTGTCTTTGCGTCTTTTTCCCGGCGGCGTGAATTGCCGCGCAGCGGCAAGACATGCCGCCGTAATCCGCGTCAATCTGCGGAATCTGCGGATAAAAAGTCTTCTTCGCGCCTTCGCGCCTTCGCGTGAGAAAAAAACAAGCCTTGCTCTCGGCGCCAATCTGCGTAATCTGCGGATAAAAAACGTGCCAATAATCCCCCGTCCCCGTGCGTATAGTTTTTACGCGCCGCGGGAGTGCCACGGCCGTTTTCCACCACACTGTTTCTGTGCAAGGGAGTCAGTCATGCGTTTTCGGAATCACGTGTTCACCTACGCTGTCGTTGTTCTACTTACGGCCCTGGGCCTGCAAGCCGCGTTAAAGGACGCCTGGCCGCAATTCGTCCCCGCCGACCAGCAGACCGCGATCACCATGGTCTTCACCGACGCCGCGGCGCTGCCCAAACCCGAAGAACTGACCCTGCAATACGCCTGCGCCGATGGTCTCCGCGCTGACGGCCGCCCGCTCGGTTGGGCGCAATTCGAGAAAACACCCTTTGAGCTCAAGGACGACACTCTCACCGCCACGGTGAATTTCCGCGGCGAAACCGAACACACGCTGCGCCTGGTGTCGCCCCATGCCACCCACGGCATGAAGAAACCCGTGATCCATGGCACCTTCAAGCTCTATTCGCTGAAACCGGATTTCTTTGCGCTGCGGCCCTACAAGGGCGATGTACATATGCACAGCAAATTCTCTGACGGCCGCAAAGACGAAACGCCGTCGCACATGATCGCGACCTGCCGCAAGCTGGGCCACGACTTCGCCATCGCTACCGACCATCGCAGTTACGCCGGCTCACAGGAAGCCATGAGCACCTTCGCCAAGCTGCCCACCGACATGCGCTGCTTCCCCGGCGAAGAGGTCCACAGCCCCGGCAATGGCGTGCACATTCTCTCCCTCGGCGCCTCCGCCGGCATCACCGAGTGGTTCACCGAAAAACGCCCCGAGTACGACCAGGCCGTCACCGCCGAAAAAGCCCGGATCGACGCCAAGGAGCTGCCGGTAGCCCTCCACCACCCGGCAGCGGCCAGCGTGGTCGTGTGGAACAAAATCCGCGAACTCGGCGGCATCGCGGTGTACTGCCATCCCTACTGGCGCCCCGACCACCGCCAGTACATCCCGGCGGCCCTCTCCGACTACCTCCTGCAAAAAGGCCAATTCGACGCCTTCGAAGTCCTCAATGGCGGCAGTAACGACCTGGGCATTCTCCATTACCACGAACTGCGTGCACAAGGACGGTCCTGGCCCGGCATCGGCGTCACCGACGCCCACGCGTCGGCCAACCTCGGCAAAGCCTACACGCTGATCATGTCCGAATCCCTCTCCTTCAGCGACCTCGCCGCCAATATCCGCAAGGGCAACTGCATCGCCGTCGAAGTCGACCCCGCGACCAAACAACAACGCGCCCACGGCAATCTCCGCCTGGGACGCTTCGCCACCTTCCTCTTCACCCACTACTACCCACAGCAACACGACAAACTCTGCGCCGAGGAAGGCGACCTGCTCGTCAAAGCCGTCGCCGGTGACACCGCCGCCAGCGATGCCCTCAAGCCCCTGCAGGGACGCGTCCCCGCACTCTTCGACAAATACTGGGCGAAATAAAGCGAGGTACTGAGAAACACGCGGTGCTATGGACAAGATGGACAAGATGGACTTGGCAGACAGGTAGCTTCCTTTATGCACCTCGCCCCAAGAGCGGACACGCCGGTCCGCCCCGACAAATTCGCGCCTTTGCGTGAGGGAAGAATTCCCTCTTGCGTCTTACAATCGGCGGCGTGAATTGCCGCGCAGCGGCAAGACATGCCGCCATTCTTTGTCTTCTTCGCGCCTTCGCGCCTTCGCGTGAGGAAAAACAAGCCCTTGCGTAAGGAAAGATAGCCGGGTTTAGCGCGGGAAGAGCCAGCGCATTTCCCAATAGTCATGGGGGCCGCCATCGGGCCATTGCCGTTGCCGGAGCTCGGCATGGCCCGCAGACCACGTCCGGCTATTCAGCCGACGACCGTACGGATCGTATCCCTGCGCGGTCGCCTGTGGTGGCTGGCGGTGGTCGATGCCGGCACGGCATGACTCCGGCGGCAGTTGCCGGAAGGCGGCGGTGACTTCGAGACGGCCGTCGCCCATGCCGGCGAAAGACAGCCAGAGGATTGGCCCGGGCGATCGTCGCGCGTCGAGTTCGGCATAGCCGCGATTGGCGAGGCCGCGAGCGACCGTCCCCAGCTCGTAGTCGGGCATGCCGGCCTGGCGCAGCAGCGGCCCGCAACCGACCTCGTCAAGCAACGCCACGAGATCGGCGACGACGATGTCATGCGCCTGCAGCCCCTGCACCTCGGCCATCGTCCGCACAGACGGAAAGAGATATGCCACGGGGCGCTGGGGCGGCTCCACCGTGCGGCAGGCCGCCAGCAGCACGAGCAACGCGCCCAGCAACAGCGACATGATCATGCGACGTGTTGTCATATCAGTCCTCCGTGCCAAAACGCCACCGACGGCGCCAGCGACTACTCGACGGCGCCACCGCATAGGGCGCCATCAAATCAGGCTCTGCTGCCAGAGCAGCGCCCCGCCGGGCGCGAGTTCGCTACTGCCGGCGAGGACGAAGGCGCCGGCGGGCACCGCCACACTGGCGGTCGTGCTGCCGAAGTTAGCGGCAAAACCCCAGGTCTTGTTGCCGCGCGTGAAAGTCGCTTGGCGGACCGTGCTGTCAGCGGACAGCTCGGCGTCGCATTCGGCCTTGAGGTCGCCGCTGACAGCGACCGCGAAGCCGTCGTCAAGCACCACCGTCCCGGGCGTATAGCGCTGATTCTCCAACACGACCTTGCCGCAGATTTCGTCCGCGTAAAGCGAGCTCAGCCACGGCCCATGGCCCTTGTGGAGGATGATTTGGGCTTTCGCAGGCCGGTGTATGGTCAGGCCATCGGCGCCGTAGAGCGCAAAGACCGCGAGCTTGCCGTCCACGCAGACCCGGTCGGCGGCGAGGTGGCGGTCGTCGGCGCAACCAGGGTTGCCCGCGAGTTCCAGGCACCTGCCGTCCGCAGTCGTATAGCGGCGTTTGGAACCATTGAAAAGATCGTTGGGGACTTTGACGCCGAAGCCCTTGATGGCATCCAAAGTGATTTCCTTGCTGATGCTGGCGTACTGCAGGACGAGCATGGTCTCCTGATCCGGCAGGGCCGCAACGGCAATCTGGTGCCGCGCGTAGGCATAGACGCCCTCGCCCTCGCCCAAGGGATCGCGTTCGCGCCAGTCGGCCGCGCCGACATTCACAAAGCCGCCATGGAAGAGCTCGTGCCAGTCGCTGTTGCCATAGTTCATGGCTGGCGTCTGCGTGGAGAGCACCTCGCCGTGCAGATTGAGCTGCCATTCGCCCATGCTGCTCTCATCGGCCGGCGCAATGACGCCGGTCGGGCCCTGCCCGCCATGCCAGACGAAAGAACGCACGGCGTTGCCGGAGCGCTCAAGAGTCGCGCCGTGAAATTCATCCTGCCAGGACACGGGCGTATTCACCGTTGCGGGCGTGGTCGGCGTCAGCAGCTGAAAACGCCGATGCCAGTAGGCGCCGTAAGACAAGCAGAGTATTGCGTCCGACTCCAACCGCGAATAGTAGTAGTAATTGATGCGGCGAATATTGTCCAGCCGCCGCCCGTAGAAACCGCCGGTGCCGGTGTAGTCCTGCTCCCGCTTCATGATCTTGAGCCAGCCGGCCTCGAAGCCCGCCGCGTCGCTATCGCCAAGGACATCCTGAGCGAGCATCCACGACGGAATGGCGTAGTTCTGACAGTAGGTATAGCGGGCACGGGTGTCGCCACCGATGCGCAACAGCCGACCGTCGGCGAAGGTGCATTTCTTGACCATGGTCCAGACTTCCTGCAAGTGCCAGGTGAATTCCGGCGGCGGCGTCAGGCCGAGATCCTTGAAGTAGAAATGAAGCATGGCCAGATTGGATAGGCAGATGACCATGTAGCCCACGTTTAGGTAGCTGTGATGATCCAGCGACCAGTTCGGCGTGTAGTTGAAACCGACGTGCCACTTGCGCACGGGCTTGCCGTAGAACATCGTTTCGCAGCCGGCGTCTAGAGGATGGGAAAGCCCATTGAGCATGAAGCTGGTGGCCTTCGTGAGGTACTCTTTCACGCGGGGCGCGTCTGGATAAGCCGCAGCCGTGCGCATCAGCACCGCGCCATTCCAGATATTGGACTCGGGCACATTATCACCTTCTGAATTGACCATGCAGCCGCGAACGGGATGGTTGTCGGTAATCCAGTCGGCCTCGGAGATCAGCACCCTCCGCAAGCCCATGCGGTCGTCATCGCTGAGGTATTCGCGGATGGCGTTGACGCCGTGCGCCATGCGTTCCAGCCCGAGGACACTGATCCAGTGGTGCCCCCACTGCTTGCCGTCGCTGGCCACGTCTTTGCCGCTAAGGTGCGTCGCCAGACCGTAGCGCAGAAAATCCAACGCGGTGCGGATAATGTCCTCGCGAGCCATCGCCGGTTTCTCGTCGTCCAAATGCGGCGATGTGCCCAAAACCGCCAGCGCCGCAAAGACGTTGAAGTTGCTCTGGATGGGCCAATGCGCCGATTCGCCCGTGCCGTAATGGCGCAGAGACGGATTAAAGAGCGACTGCCGCGTGAACTGCGGCAGGACCTTCAGCCAAGGCCGCATCACGTCAACATAATTTTTTTCCTGCAAAGCCATTCTCTCGCTCATGGTCGTCTCCTGCAACAAGGTGTTGGATCGTTGTCAATACCCGGCCGGTGCCGCGCGAGCCGGTCAAGGCACGGCTCGGCCGGTCAGCTGGCGCTTGTCGCCAGCGGCGGTAATCAGTACCTTCTGCAGCGTGTTCACCGCTATGGGCGCGTCGTGTTCGGCGACAGTCACCTGCAAATAATTGTCCGACCAGCCGCAAGGCTGCGGCTGCTCATCTTCAATCAGGACGTCCAGCGTCTTGCCAAGCTGCTGTTCCGCAAACGCGCGGGCCTTGGCCTCGCCCAGGGCAATCAGCTCGGCGGAACGCTCTTCTGCGAGCGCCTTGCGGGGCCGGCCGGGCATCTTTGCGGCGTCCGTGCCCTGTCGCGGCGAATACACAAAGACATGCAGCAAGCCGAAAGGCATGCGCGCAATGAAGGCCCGAGTGGCTGCAAAAGTCTCAGCCGTTTCGCCGGGAAAACCGACGATGACGTCTGCCCCCAAGCAGAGCCCCGGCAGGCGCTCCATGGCCGGCATGACCAGCGCTTCGTACTCGGCCACGCTGTAATGCCGCCGCATCTGCCGCAGTATGCCGTCCTCGCCATACTGCAGGGGCAAGTGCAGAAAACGACAGAGCTGCGATGACGAGGCCATGACGTCCACTACCCGCGGCAACACCGGCCCCGGCTCAGCCGACCCCAAGCGCAAGCGAAAACCCGGCCCCAATGCCAGTAGTTTCTCCAGCAGGCCGGCGAGATCAACACCGCCATGGCGATACGTGGTGATATTGACGCCGCTAAGCACCAGTTCGCGATAACCGCGCGACAGCAGCTCTTCGGCTTCGCGCAGGACGTCGTCCAGCGCTCGAGATCGCGCCGGCCCGCGCGTGTGCGGCACTATGCAGTAGGAACAGAAGAAGTCGCAGCCGTCCTGAATTTTCAGATTGGCGCGAGTGCGCTCGGAGTAATCGCTGGCGCCGGGAATCACAAAGCCGTCTGCAGGCATACCGGGCGCGACCCGCAGGCTTATCGCCGCGCGCGGCAACCCCGCCGGCAAGAGCTCGCTCAGTGGCGCCGGCCGAGGATTGGGCACGATCAAATCCGGCACCGCCGGCCCGTCCGACCAGGTCGCCAGATCCACCGTCGCATCGCAGCCCATCAACACCAGAAACGCCTCCGGATAACGCCGCCGCGCTTGCCGCAAGACCTGCCGCGTCTTCTGCGACGCCGTCCCCGTCACCGCGCAGCTGTTGACAACCAGCAACTCGGCCGCCTCGCCCCACGGAACCAACTCGTAACCGTGACGCTGCAAATCGTCAGCGACATGGCCGGTATCTGCCTGGTTCAGACGACAACCGAGGGTATAAAAGGACACACGCGGCATGTAAACACTGCTCCAATAACACGGGGGACAAGTCGCTCGCCAACTGGCGCTAGAGCCTGTAATATAGCCCCCGCCACGGCATCGCAGGGCGCCAAAACACAAAAAGCCGCCAACAAATACCCGCGCCCGCCGCCCCGTGGTTGCCCGCCGCCCCGTGGTTGCCCGCCGCCCCGTGGTTGCCCGCCGTCCCGTGGTTGCCCGCCGTCCCGTGGTTGCCCGCCGCCCCGTGGTTGCCCGCCGTCCTGTGGCGGGCCGCTTGCGGCCCGCATTTCTGCCCGCTCTCCCGCCCTACGGGATTTTTTTGTCGGCAGCCCCCTTGCCTTTCCCGCGCCGGCACGTATTGTATTTTTTGGCAAGCACGTGTCATTCAGTCATTGCGGAGGCCCACTATGCCCAAAAGCAAACTAACCCTCACCGCGCCGCGGGAAGTGATCAAGCTGGCGGAAGAGCAGGCAAAGCGCGAGAACACCAGCATCTCGGCGATGTTTGCCAGCTACGTGCTAGCCAAGTCTCGCCTGCAAAGCAGGGAGCAAAAGCCGAGCAAAATTGGTTCGCTGACCCAATCGCTATCGGGCCTTGTCACCCTGCCTGACGACTTTGACGAAAAAGAGTTCATGAGTGACGTTATGTCGGCTAAGCACGGTGCAAAATCATGAAGCTCTTCATTGATACCAACGTGGTCATTGACGTCATCGCCAGTCGCGAACCCTTTTTCTCAGCCTCGCAGGAAATTCTGTCTCTTTGCGAGGAAGGAGGGGTCGAAGGCACAATGTCAGCACTTACCCTCTGCACAATCGCCTACGTCTTGCGCAAACACCTCAGTCCCCAGAC
>JAQWBY010000215.1 GCA_028706165.1 Lentisphaeria bacterium
GGGGGCCGCCGGCATCGGGGCGCAAGGCATGACGGCGCCGGGCAAAAGTTTATCCCCTTTTATCCACTTATCCGCGCCGGCGAGACTACCGCACCGGCCGCCCAGGGGCAAAAGTTTATCCCCTTTTATCCCCTTTTATCCACTTATCGGCGCCGGGAAGGCCGCAACACGCCGGCGAGGGCGCCGGGAAAAAGACCGCCCGCGCCACAAAAAGCCGGCCTAGGGGCTGAAAAAGGGGGCAAAAAAGTTTATCCCCTTTTTATCCCCTTATTATGCAAAAAAGCATGGTTTTATGGGTCAAAACACGAAAAGCGGGAAATAAAAAAGGACTCACAGCCGATGCCGTAAGTCCTTGATTATGAAGATGGTGGTAGGGAGTGGATTCGAACCACTGAAAGCATAGCTAGCAGATTTACAGTCTGCCCCGGTTGACCACTTCGGTACCCTACCAGCCGGGAGTTCGCTGGCGATATGATGTTTCCTGCGAACGAGGCATTAAGATAGTCGCCATTGGGCATTGTGCAAGCAGAGAATGGCGGAAAAAGAGAAAAAAGTAATTGGTCAGTAATCACCCCGGTGGGGAATACACGGGGGACAATTTACAGGAAACCCACGGCCAACCGCCGCCCAGCCCTTCGGCCTTGCTTTCCGCCGGCCTTTGCGGCAGCGGGTTTCATAGGAGCCATTGATAAGGGATGCACGACATGCCTCTCTCCGGTGCGGTAGGACGAGGCGAGCCAAGCCAATGTGGCGCCCTCCGGGCACAATTCCAAGTTGCTGTCACACCCCGGGTTGCGGCGCCCTCCGGGCTCCTCACCCGGGGATATGCATGGTCCGGCCCTCCGGGCCGAACTTGGCCGATCTGGCATTTTATTGCCGCGAAGCGGCAGAAGCGCTGAAAGCGCGAAACATACCAGCCCAGGGCAAGCACGCTGAAAGCGTGCGCCGCCCTGGGTAGAGCGCCAATGATGACCGTGTTCCTCGGCCTCTTTGGCCCCAGTCGGCGAAGCTGACTGGGGCCAAAGAGGCAATGGAACCTGAGATTTCCGCCGACCTTTGCGGCAACGGGTTTCATAGGAGTGATTGATATTAGCCGGGACCGTGGGGACGCCTGGGACTCGTGGGATTGATTGGCGGCGGCGCTGGGGCGAGGACTCACGTCTCACGTCTCACGTCTCATGGCCGGGACCATGGAGACTATCGGGACCGTGGGGAATGACGCTTTGGACATCGGGGACTGATTAGCCGACGCTTGGGACTTCTGGGAGCGCCACCGTCCCGGCGGGGGGCGACCTCAGGGCCAAATTTGTCTGCTCGGACGGATCGGACGGATCCGGCGACTTGATCGGTCTGATCGGTCTGATCGGTCTGATCGGTCTGATCGGTCTGATCGGTCTGATCGGCTGTTTTTTGTCTTCTTCGCGGACGGATCGGACGGATCGGACGGATCGGACGGATCGTCGATTACTGATCGGTCTGATCGTTTTTTCTGCCTATAGGCTGTTCTGCCAGGCGGCGTAGCTGCCGGAGGGAATGGGGAGGGATCCGGGTTGGGGGTCGATGCGCATTTCGCCGGTGCTGAGCTGTCCGCCTTTGGCGCATTGGCTGACGACGTTCTGGAGGACGATGGGGGTGTAGCCGGGGGTGTGGCAGCTGAGGAAGACGAAAGCGGGGTTGGGGGTGAGGACCTGCCAGCAGAGATCAAGGAGCTCAATGAAGTCGTTGTCGATTTTGAAGAGCTCCTGGTTGGTACCGCGGCCGAAACTGGGTGGATCGAGGACGATGCCGTCGTAGTGGCGGCCGCGGCGGATTTCGCGGTGGAGGAATTTCTGGACATCGTCGACGATCCAGCGGATGGGTGCGTTGGCAAGCTGGTTTAGGGTGGCGTTTTGGCGTGCCCAGTCGACCATTTTTTTGGACGCATCGAGGTGGCAGACTTCGCAGCCGGCCTTGGCGAGGGCGAGGGTGGCACCGCCGGAGTAGGCGAAGAGATTGAGGACATTGAGTGGCTGTTTGGCGTCTGTGGCGCGTTGTTGCAGCCATTGCCAGCCGAAGGCGTGTTCGGGGAAGACGCCCAGGTGGCCGAAGTCGGTCGGGCGGACGGAGAAGAGGACACCGCCGACTTCGCAGGTCCATTCGCTGGGGATTTTCCGGCGGAATGACCAGCCGCTTTGCTGTTCGCGGGTGAAAGAAGCGTCGGCCTGGTCCCAGACGCTTTGGGGGCGTGATGGGCGCCAGACGGCCTGGGCGCAGGGACGGCTGATGAGGACATCGGCGAAGCGTTCGAGTTTGCGGCCGTTGCCGGCGTCGACGAGCTGGTATGAGCGGTTGGGGTCTGCCATGAGTGAGTACTTTGGGCGTGGTTGGTGGTAATGAGGTGTGGTTGGCGAGCCGCCGTGGATAGCGGCGGCCATAGTTAATGCCTGGAGGGGTTAATCGAGTGGCCAGTGTGGGCCGCGGTAGTGGTCGGTGATGGGGAATTTGACGGGCCAGGAGGCGCGCAGATCGTCTTGGTAGAGACCGATTTCGCGGAATGGAATGGGGCGGAAGGCCGAGTGCTGTTGGGCCCAGGAGTTGGGGCGGAGGGTGAAGTCCTGTTTGGAGGTGAAGCCGGGGTCGTTTTGGACGCTGAGGTTATCGATGGCATCGCTGAAGCGGTTTGGCCGCATGAAGAACTTGTCGCAATCGACGGCGAGGTTACGCCAGATGAAATTGCGGTCGTGGTTTTCGTGGAGTGAGGCGAGCCACGGGTAACGCGACGCGTAGGGTTCCTGGTCGATGTCGATATCGCCGTAGAGACGCTGTTTCATATTGTCGCGCTTGAGGACGTCGAGCCAGCGTTTTTCGCCCCATGGCGAGAAGCTCAGCGCGGCTTTGCAGGAGATGAAGAGATTGTTTTCGGCGACATTGTCTTTGCCGCCGTGGATTTGAATGCCGCCGAAGTGGCCGTCGGCGGCGTTAAGGAAGACATTGCCGACCATGACGACGTTGCAGATGGCGTCGTCGAGGCGGATGCCGGATTGGCCGGCGACATTCATGCCGCTGCCGATGTGGTGCCAGAAGTTATAGCTGATGACATTGCCCTGATAGGTCGGGTTGTACCACATATCGATGCCGCTTTGGTCGTCGGATTCATAGACGACGCTGTGAACTTCATTGAAGACGATGGCGTGGTCATTGCCTTCGACGCGGATGGCGTGGTGCGGCGAGTCGCAGAAGAGATTGTGGGCGACGCGGGTGCCGACGCCTTCGAGGAGCAGCGCCGGTGTGTAGGTGCGGTCGAGGCGGGAGAAGTTGTTGACGACGTTGTTTTCGATGACGATGCCGCTGGGGCTGAGATCGCGGCGATTGCCGCCGCTGACGCGCATGCCGCCGCGGCCGAGGGTCAGGAAGTCATTGCCGTAGATGGAGAGGTCGCTGCCATTGTTGCAGATAAGGGCGTTCCTGGCGATATTTTTGATGGTGCAGCCGATGATGGCGCCGTGGCTGACGTTTGTCATTTCGATGGCGTTGGCCTGGTTGAAGGCGAGGTGCAGGCCGCTGATGACGACGTGGCTGACGTCGTTGAGCTTGAGGAAGGGTGTGTTCAAGCGGGAGAGCGTGTAGGTGTTGTTGGTGACGGGCTGAGCCGGGATGAGGTAGAGCATGGCGTTGTGACGGTCGAGGAACCATTCGCCGGGCTGGTCGAGTTCTTCTAGGAGATTGAAGGCGAAGAAGTGTTGCTTGCTACGGAGGCCGTAGCCGGGCATTTTGGCGAGGGTGATGGTGTTGGTGTCCAGGTCGATGGCCTTGACCTTGACGGTGTCGGCGGCCCAATGGTGCATCCAGTAGCCGGTGAGCCAGATGTCATCGGCGGCGGTCCAGCGTGCGGGTCGCTGGTCGGCAAAGATGAACGCCGGGGTCTTATTTTCGGCGTAATCGGGGAGGAGCGCGTCGATAGTGACGAAGCCGCTGTTGGGCCAGCGGGCGACGGTGAGTGGGTGCTCATCGCAGTAGAGCTCAGCGAGGGGGCGCTGCTGCAAGTCGAGGGGAAGATTGAGGTTGCGCAGATCGTGTTGGAGAACGCGGTCGCGTGCTTCGGCGGGGATGCGGGCAAGGACGGCCGGATTGGTAACGGGTTGGAAGTGACGGAGGGTGACGCCGCCGCTGAGGACGGGCTTTTCGCCGGTAGCGGCGCGGATGTGCAGCGGGGCTTCGGCGCTGCCGCTGTCTGCGCTGGTCAGTTCGGTTGTCTGGGTGACGTCGTAGCTGCCGCCGGCGAGAGTGACGATGAGACTGCCCTTGCTGGCGGGCTGGGTGGCGCGGTATTGCCTGACGGCGGCGCAGGCGGCTTGGATGCTGGCGAATGGGCGTTGGGCGCTGCCGTCGTTCTGGTCGCTACCCTGCGGGGCGACGAACCATTCTTTGGCTGGCGGCGGTGGCGGCACTGGGCGCTGGCGGGTGGCATCGGGCGTGCGCGGAGGCAGACCTTGTTGTTGGCGGCGGCATTCTCTGGCGCATTCAGCGGCCTCCAGGCGGTGGTGGGGCATGAAGGCGTTGTTGGTGTTGATGGCCTCGAAGGCCGCGGCAGCCTGGGCGAAATCGCCGGCGAGGGCGTAAGTCTGGGCGCTGGCCAGGGCGGCGATGGCCTGGTGGGCGGCTGGCATAGACTGGTCTTGGCTGAGGCGCTGGTAGTACTGCCGGGCCTGGTCGTAGTGGCCTTGGCCGCGGAAGGCGTGGGCGATGCTGAGGGTGATGTCGCTGTGGGCGGCGGGGGTGATGTGAGGCCGGGTCAAGAGGCGGTCGAAGAGTGGCTGGGCCTGATCAATCTGGCCCTTGGCTACGAGCTGGAAGGCGCGGCTGAGCTCGACGGCACTGCGAGTGTCGGCATCAAGGTCGTCGTTGGCCAGGAGGGCGTCGTAGATTGTGTCGGGCAGGGCCATTTTCGGGTTGTCGCGGATGACGGTGCTGGCTGCGTCGGTGGCCTGGGCAGCCAGTGGCGGAGGCAGCTGCGGATCGGCCATGAGGGCGACGATGTTCTCCGCGCGGGGGCTCTTGAGCTCTCTGGCGAGCTGTGCCCAGAGGCGCCACGGAGCGGGGACAGCCGCCGCCAGCAGCGGCTCCATGGTTTTGCGTGCGTCGTCGCCGTGAGCAGCGGCGAAGGCGGTCTGGGCCAGATCAATGAGCGTGGCCAGGTTGTCGTCAGGCATGGCACAGTTGAGGGCGTGGCTGGCGATTTCGGCGGGGCGGAGGGCGCGGGAGAAGACGGCGACGTGATCGACGTCCATGACCACGGAGCCGAAGCCGAAGCCGGCGAAGCCGATTTTGAAGCGGGCGTCGGCGGCTGGTTGGGTATATGGGTCGGAGTAGGGCGCTTGGGCGCAGAGCAGGCCATTGACGTAGATGCGCATGGTGCTGCCGTCCCAGGAGACGGCTGCGTGCTGCCAGGCGCGATTGGCGACGGTGAGGGGGCTGCCAATGCCGAAGGCGTTGATACCCTTTGGTCTGCCGAGTTCGAAGGCGAGCCTTCGTTCGGGGTATGAGGTGGTCAGCCGCCAGCCGTCCCAGTAGCCGATGCCGATTGACATGATGGTGCCGTTGGTGCTGCCGCCGTTACCGCGCTGGGTGCCGATGGCGACGAGCTTGAACCAAATTTCAGCAGTGAAGTGCTGGCTGGCGAGCGGGAAGGGATCGGCATGGAGGGCCTGGTCGTCAATGCGGACGGCGGTTTTGCCGGCGGTGCGGCCGGGGACGATGGTGAGGGGGCCGGTGGCGTGCAGCGGTGTCTGGTCGCTGCCGGTGGAGGCGACGCTACTGACGTCGCCTTGGAGGGCGCTGAAATCGTAGAAGCGGAGCAGGCCCGGGGTGTTGGTGACGAGGCCGTTGCTGGCGGTCTGTGCGTTGGCGTAGCTGTGGACCAGGAGGAAGGCTGAGAGGGCAAAGAGTGCCAAGGGGTGTCGCATGCTGAGCTCCTTTTCTGTGTGGTGGCGAAGACTCATGGTGATGCGTAATGGCGGAAATGGCTTCGGCATTGGCGAGGCGAAGCGGCGGCGTCCCGGCCTGGCGACCAGTCCGGCGAGGCGTGCTAGGCGTCGCTGGTCGTTTGTCGGCGCGTCGGTTGGATCAGTTGTTTTGCAGTGGCATGACCAAGGCGATGTCGTTTGTCGGCGCGTCGGTTGGATCAGTTGTTTTGCAGTGGCATGACCAGGGCGACTTCGTCGCAGCAGTGGCGTTTTGGGCAGGCGAGGCAGTCGCTCCAGACTTTTTCGGGGAAGTCGGATACGGGTGCGGAGACGAAGCCGAGGCGGAGAAAGAGATGAGGTCTCACGGTGAGGGTGAAGACCTTCTTGGCTTTTCTTTCGCGGGCCATGGCAACGGCGGCTTGAATCAGCTTAGTGCCGAGGCCTTTGCCGGCGTAGTCTTTACGGACGACGAGAGAGCGGATTTCGTGGAGTCCGTCACTGAAATCGCGGAGAGCGATGGAGCCGATGACGTCGTCGTCATTGATTCTGGCGACGAGGAAGTTAGGGAGGAATTGGCGGATGTCCTCAGGCGAGCGTGGCAGGACGATTTTGAGCTCGACGTAGGGAATGAGCAGTGCGGCGATGGCTTCGGGGTCCTGATCCTTGGCCGGGCCGATGGTGATGATGGGTTCGGAGTCAATGGACATGGGCAGTGATCTCGCGCGAGTGGGTGTTGCTGGTGACTTAACCTTCGCTGAACTGGCCGAGTTTGCGGAATCGTTCGTAGCGTTCGGCGCGGAGTTCATCGTCGTTTTTGGCAGCGAGCGTAGCGAGATTGTTGCAGAGGGCATCGCGGAGGAGTTGGGCGGCGTTTTTGGGGTCGCGGTGAGCGCCGCCGACAGGTTCGGGGATGATTTCGTCAACGATGCCGAGTTTGAGCAGGTCGGCGCTAGTGAGCTTGG